>FUZR01000001.1:0-166378 GCA_900167895.1 Bacteroidales bacterium WCE2004
TGACATGAACCCCGAAAGTTAGACAAAAAACTTTCGGGGTTTTGTTATGCAAAAAAAGCATTCTTACGCAGATCGTCTCAAGTACATGAAAATGCTTGAGGCCGGGTATAGTATTGATTATGTACATACCCACTTTGGTATTGGCACGTGTTTACTAAAGAGTTTATGGATCCTCTATCAAAAAGAAGGGGCCTCTAGTCTTGTTAAGAAGCAGAACATCCAAGCGGATGGCCCCCTTCGTGAAGCCATACTACAAGACATTGATAAAAATCATTTAACTTTGTTCGAGGCATCTACCAAATACAATGTGAGTGAGGCAAGTTTGAACAAATGGAAGAAACTTGTACGTGAATGCGGTTATGGCGCATTGTATGAAGAGAAACGCAGAGGACGCCCGTCAAAGGATATGGGAAGGCCCAAGAAAAAGAAACCAGAAGAGATGACGGAACTGGAGCGGCTCAGATATGAGAATGAGCGGCTCCGGGCCGAGAATGCTCTGTTAAAAAAAGTGAGGGCCTTAGTCGAAGAAAGAGAAGCCCGTCTGCGCGAGACTGGGCGGAAGCCATCGAAGGACTAAGGCCTGAACATGACCTTGCCCTCCTTCTGGAGCTCAAGGGGATGGCGCGTTCGACATTCTATTATCACACCAAACGACTTGGCCAACCTGACGGCTATGAAGCCCTCAGGAAGCGTATCCGTGCGATATACGACAAACATTATGGCCGATATGGATACCGGCGCATCACGGCACAGCTACGCAATGAAGGCCAGGAGGTCAATCACAAGACCGTGCAGAAGTTGATGAAGCAGATGTCCTTGAAGGCGAAACGAAAGAAGCAACACTATCGGTCTTACAAGGGAGAGCTGGGAAAGGTTGCGCCTAATGTACTCAACAGAGACTTCAAAGCCGTGATGCCGAATCAGAAATGGACTACTGATGTCACCCAGGTAAAGATAAAAGATAAAAAGATCTACTTGTCACCTATCCTGGATATGTTCAATGGCGAAGTGGTATCCTACGTGATCTCCAACAGCCCGGACCTGAAGATGGTCCTGACGATGTTGGATAAGGCCTTCAAGAAAAGAGATATACAGGGAAATCTAATCTTCCACTCAGATCAAGGCTGGCATTATCAGCATAAAAGATATCAGAAAACATTGGCAGACAGGCATATAACCCAGAGTATGTCTCGAAAGGGGAACTGCTTGGACAACTCTATGATGGAGAACTTCTTTGGCCTGATGAAGAATGAATTGCTATATTTGCAGGAGTGGGACTCTATCGACCAGTTCAAGAAGGCTCTCCGGACATATATCCGGTACTACAACAACGATAGAATCAAACTGAGGCTAAAAGGAAAGAGCCCGGTGCAATACCGAGCTCTGTTCCAATCTAAGGCCTCGTAACTAATGTTAAACCGTCCAACTTTTGGGGGTCACATCACTAAAGGCTGCTTCTTCGTTTATCGTCGTCCCCGGCTGACCGGGGATCCAATTACATAGCCTGTGCAACGGCGACGGCGACAGCCACGGAGGCGCCGACCATCGGGTTGTTGCCCATGCCCAGGAAGCCCATCATCTCCACGTGCGCAGGCACGGAGGAGGAACCGGCGAACTGGGCGTCGGAGTGCATGCGGCCCAGGGTGTCGGTCATACCGTAGGAGGCAGGACCGGCAGCCATGTTGTCCGGGTGCAGAGTACGGCCGGTACCACCGCCGGAAGCCACGGAGAAGTACTTCTTGCCGGCGAGGACACGCTCTTTCTTGTAGGTGCCTGCGACCGGGTGCTGGAAGCGCGTCGGGTTCGTGGAGTTGCCGGTGATGGAGATATCGACGTTCTCCTTCCAGAGGATGGCGACACCCTCGCGGACGTCGTCGGCGCCGTAGCAGCGCACGCCGCCGCGGACACCGTCGGAGTAACGCTTCTCGCTGACGACCTTCAGCTCGCCGGTGGCGTAGTCGAACTCCGTCTGGACATAGGTGAAGCCGTTGATGCGGGAAATGATCTTCGCAGCGTCCTTGCCAAGACCGTTGAGGATGACGCGGAGCGGCTTCTGACGCACCTTGTTGGCCATTTCGGCGATCTTGATGGCGCCCTCGGCGGCGGCGTAGGACTCGTGGCCGGCGAGGAAGGCGAAGCACTCGGTCTCCTCGGAGAGGAGGCGGGCGGCGAGGTTGCCGTGGCCGAGACCGACCTTGCGGTCGTCAGCGACGGAACCGGGGATGCAGAAGGCCTGCAGGCCCTCGCCGATGGCCTCGGCGGCCTCGGCGGCGGTCTTCACGCCCTTCTTGATGGCGATGGCAGCGCCCACGACATAGGCCCACTTCGCATTCTCGAAGCAGATCTTCTGGGTGTCCTCGCAAATCTTATACGGGTCGATACCCTTTGCATCGCAGATGGCCTTGGCCTCGTCGATGTCCTTGATACCGTATTTGTTGAGAGCGGCATTAATCTGATTAATGCGACGCTCGTAGCTTTCGAAAAGTGCCATAGTCTCTTACTCTTTGCGGGGGTCGATATATTTGACAGCGTCCTTGAAGCGGCCGTAGGTGCCCTTGGCCTTCTCGATGGCCTCAGGACCGGTGGCGCCGCCCTTGAGGGCGTCCATGAGCTTGCCGAGGTTGACAAACTCGTAGCCGATGACCTCGTTGTCAGCGTCGAGGGCCATGCGGGTGCAGTAGCCTTCGGTCATCTCGAGGTAACGGGAACCCTTCAGCTTGGTGCCGTACATCGTACCCACCTGGCTGCGGAGGTTCTTGCCGAGGTCCTCGAGGGAACCGCCGATGGGCAGACCACCCTCGGAGAAGGCAGACTGGGTGCGGCCGTAGACAATCTGGAGGAAGAGCTCGCGCATCGCCGTGTTGATGGCGTCGCAGACGAGGTCGGTGTTGAGAGCCTCGAGCAGGGTCTTGCCCGGGAGGATCTCAGAAGCCATGGCGGCGGAGTGGGTCATACCCGAGCAGCCGAGGGTCTCGACGAGGGCCTCCTCGATGATGCCGTCCTTGACGTTGAGCGTCAGTTTGCAGCAACCCTGCTGCGGGGCGCACCAGCCGATGCCGTGAGTAAGACCGGAGATGTCTTTGATCTCCTTTGCATGCACCCATTTGCCCTCTTCGGGAATCGGTGCGTTGGCGTGGTTGGCGCCTTTTGCAACGCAGCACATCTGCTGCACTTCTTTTGTGTAAATCATATAAACTGGATAAAAGTTAGATCCGCATGTATTTTATCCTGCAAATTTAACAAATCGGCGTGAATTACCAAAGCACAGGGCCGTAGATCCGGCGATTATTTGTATCTTCGCAGGGTATGATGCACGCAGCCGATACCATCTGTGCGCCGGCGACCTCAGCCGGCACGGGCGCCATCGCCGTGATCCGCGTCAGCGGACCCGACGCGCTGGCGGCCGTGGACCGCGTGGTCGCGTTCCGTTCCGGGACGGCGGCCGCGGCGAAGGGCTATACCGTCAAGTTCGGCAACGCCGCCGGGCTGGACGACGTGCTCGTGAACATTTTCCGCGCGCCGCGCTCGTACACGGGCGAGGACGCCGCGGAGATCAGCTGCCACGCCTCCCCCTACATCGTCGGCGCCCTGCTGGACAAGCTGACGGAGGCGGGCTGCCGGCTCGCCGAGCCGGGCGAATTCACGCGTCGCGCGTATGTCAACGGCAAGATGGATCTGGCGCAGGCAGAGGCGGTTGCGGACGTGATCGCCGCGTCGTCCGCGGCGCAGCATCGCGTGGCGATGAACCAGCTGCGGGGCGGCTATTCCGCCGAACTGCGCGGCCTGCGCGGGCAGCTGCTGGAGCTCACTTCCCTGCTGGAGCTGGAGCTCGATTTCAGCGAGGAGGATGTCGAATTCGCCGACCGTTCGCGGCTGCGCGCCCTGCTGGACACCGCCTGCTCGCACTGCCGGCAGCTCGCCGACTCGTTCCGCCTGGGCAACGCCATCAAGAACGGCGTGCCCGTGGCCATCGTCGGCGCGCCCAACAGCGGCAAGAGCACGCTCCTCAACGCCCTGCTGCGCGACGACCGCGCCATCGTCTCCGACATCCCGGGCACCACGCGCGACACCGTCGAGGAGACGTGCGTGATCGACGGCGTGCTGTTCCGTTTCATCGACACGGCCGGCATCCGCGAGGCCTCCGACGAGGTGGAGCGCCTCGGCATCGAGCGCACCTTCCGCAAGATCGGCGAGGCCGAGATCGTGCTGGGCGTCGTCGATGCCTCAATGCCGCAGGAGGCCGTTTCCGCGGCCATCTCCGAGATCGAAGGCCGCGTCGACCCCGCCCGACAGAAGCTCCTGATCCTGCTGAACAAAGAGGACAAGACCAAGCCCGCCTCCGGCACGACGACCATCTCAGCTCCGGACGGCCGCCGCGAGTACGACGACTACGTCCGCCCCAAACCCGCCACTGGCACCACGACCATTTCCCATCCGGACGGCCGTTGTGCGGCGCTGCGCATCTCCGCGAAGCAGGGCGCCGGGCTCGACGAGCTGCGCGCCGCCCTGGCCGCCCGCGCCGGCGTCGCCTCCGCCACCGGCACGCTCGTCACCAACGCGCGCCACGCCGCGGCGCTCCGGGAGGCTGCCGCTTCCCTCTCCGCCGTCTCCGACGGCCTCGACCGCGGCATCCCCTCCGACCTCCTGGCGGAGGACCTCCGCGCCGCCCTCACCTCCCTCGGCGCCATCACCGGCCTCATCACCACCGACGAAGTCCTCGGCGAGATCTTCTCGAAGTTCTGCATCGGAAAGTAGTTTTTACCACCTAACTAATTGATAGTCAACTATGCGTGCAAATTTTTCTTAATTTTTGCACAACGCCCCTCTCCCCCATTATGACAATGCCCGGGCAATCATCACAGAACACCCGGGCAAGAGATTATACCGATAAATTCGAATTTATTTGATATTATTCACGGCGGCCATGCGGAGCCAGAGCATCTCTGTTTGTCAAAGCCCAATCAATAATACCATTCAAGGCCGGCTGGAAAGATTCTCCCAGTTCGGTCAACCTGTACTCGACCCTTGGCGGGACTTCCGCGTAGACCGTGCGGGTGACCAGCCGGAAATCCTCCAGACGTTTAAGCGTCTGGGAAAGCATTTTCCTGGAAACATCCGGCATGTCTTTCTGGAAATCCCGAAATCGGCACACGCCGTATTTCTGCAGGGCTACCATGGCCAAAACAGACCATTTGTCTCCTATTTGGGAGAGAATATTCCGTACGGGACAAAAACCTTCAAAATTTGCCATAAACTATTTGTCTGATAATCACTAATTGTTACTCCGCGGTAACTATTGTACCTTCATGTACCGTATTGCAAGAGTTGACCAAAGGTGCTATCTTTGCGCAAAGATACAAAGTTTCTATTAGAAACAAATATTGAAAACCAATAAAATATGAAAGCAATGAAACAAATTGAGACAATTGCGAAAGGTCAGAACTTTGAAGCCGTCAACATCGGCTCATGGGATGAGGTTATCGGTTATGAACTCCCGATGGGACCGCGTGTTCTCCAGGGGAAGGTGTTCGTCGGACAGGCCGTCGGTGCAACGGGCAGCGAGTTAAGCTTCCAGACGCTCGTTCCCGGCCAGGACAGTGGTTTCCTCCATACGCACAAGACGCACGAGGAACTGTACATCATCATCAAGGGCGAAGGACTGTATCAGGTCGATGGAGAAATCTTCCCGGTACGCGAAGGTACGGTTATCCGTGTGTCGCCTGACGGAAAACGGGCCCTGAAGAACAACGGCCAGGAGAACCTGACGATGCTGTGCATCCAGTACAAGGCCAATGCATTTGGAGAAGCCGACAGCCCCATGACTGACGGGAATATCCTCCAGGAACCTCTTAACTGGTAATCATGGCGACCGTTACTACGCTGGCCTACAAGGATGTCAAGACTGTCATGACGAAATCCTCCCTGCCCGTGGGAGGTTTTTCCGTTAATCCATATGTGGGCTGTCCGCACGCTTGCCGATATTGTTACGCCTCTTTTATGAAGCGTTTTACCGGCCATACGGAAAAGTGGGGCACGTTCCTGGATGTGAAAAACTGGCCGCGCATCACCGATCCGCACAAATATGACGGGCAGCGCATCGTCATCGGCTCCGTCACTGATGGCTACAACGAGCACGAGGCCACTTACAAGCGCACCAGGATGCTGCTGGAACAGCTCAGGGGGACATCGGCAGAGATCATGGTCACCACCAAGTCAGACCTTGTCCTCCGGGACATCGACCTGCTGAAAACGTTCCCGAAGGCAACGGTTTCCTGGTCGGTCAACACCCTGGACGAGCAATTCAAGGACGACATGGACGATGCTCCCAGCATTGAACGGCGCCTGTCTGCCATGAAGCGGTTCCATGACGAGGGCATCCGCACGGTGTGCTTCGTCTCCCCTATCTTCCCCGGCATCACGGATGTTCCGGCCATCATCGAGCGGGCCAAGGACCAGGCCGACCTCATCTGGCTGGAAAACCTCAATCTCCGGGGCCAGTTCAAGGGTGATATCATGCGCTATATCGCCGAAAAATACCCGCAACTCGTTCCGCTGTACGATGAAATCTACAACAAAGGGAAGCGTGACTATTGGCAGGCTCTTGAGGCCCAGGTGAAGCAAATCTGTTCAGAGAATGATTTCCCGTATCTGAGAAACGATCTTCCCTACGGCCGAAGCAAGCCAGGAAAACCGGTCATCGTCAACTATTTCTATCACGAAGAAATCCGCCTGAACAACAAATAGGGGCTGCGTTTTCTTTTTCCGTGTCTGGAAGGTTTGAAGGAGATGGACGAAAGCGATTCAAATTCCGATTTATCTAATTTTCAAAGTTAATCATTATTCTTCAGACTCTCTAGAACTTGATAGATTTTTCGGTCGTATTTGGTCGCATTTGGTCACTTTTTTCTTTTAGACCAAAGAACCAAAGAGACCGATAAACAGGAATTTAGCGTTTTCATCAACGTCCTTTTGTTTCAGGGCTTCGTTATGAAGGTGCTTATTGCGAAATAGAAAACGATAGGTCTCCGTTTAGAAGATAATCCCCATCGGCACTAAGTGAAAAACAAGCATTCTTGAACCGAACGACAATCTGATCATCGGTTCTGCTTTTCAAATAAACATGCCCACTTTTTATCGTGAAGGTTTTATCATCAATGTTACTGGAATATGGATATCCAAAATAGCAGTGCTCCATCGGGACTTCATGTCCCACCTTGATATCGTGATCAATGGAGAATTCTATCCTTATTGTATTGCTATCAAACTCACCACGGCCCCAATCAGAAGCCACCTTAAAACCATCCTCTATTTCTGTTGCAATTGCTCTATGGAAAGAATGATCATTGGGATATGGTGTCCCAAGGATGAGCATCTGGTCTCCGCTGATTAAAGAAGCTGATGAACCACAATTACTTACCGATAGAGCAGTAGCAACTAGAAATAACGAAACCGCAAACCTTTTCATAACTAGGTGTTTCAGATTTTCCTCGAAAGCCGCAATTAACACACCATCTCTTGTTCCTATCTTCATTTCCAGAACCAATTGAAAATTAATTTCGATTTATCAAAGCAAAGTTACGCATTTTCGGCGACATGCTTTCATATCTATCTTGGCTGGAGCCAGCAGCACTTCCCGAAGATTATTCTTTCCTTTGCACACCCGGAGATCTGATGCCAGACTTCTATTGTTAACACCCGGTGCGGTCCTGCAGCAATGCAAGGATAATCCTAATTCCTGCCCCTCGCGGCCTAAAATATCCCAACTCTTATGCTGAACTTCGCAGGGTAAAAAAAACGGTATGGACAGGAAATTTCCCTACTATATTGCCGCCACCCTCTGGGGCATTCCAGGTATCATCATTACGGTCAAAGGCTTCAGGGCATACCTGAAGATGCCATAACAGAAGCTGTGGTGGCTGATGCTCATCACGGCGCTCGTATTGGCCGGCTTTTTCATGATGTTCCGGAAGATCGTGGACAAGTACTCGGCGCGGATTGCCGCCCAGCCCCAGGAAACGTCCTTTTGGCAGGCCTTCCCGCTCCGGGGCTGGATTCTGATTGTCTGCATGTCGTGCCTCGGCATTGCGCTCAGATTCATTCCCGGCATTCCGGCCGAATTCACCGCTTCCTTCTATTCCGGTCTCGGCCCGATGCTCGTATTCGCGGCCTGCCGCTTCATCTCAAACAAAACCAGGAGCATTTAGACAATGCCCGTGCGCTATTTGGCTGACAGGTTTTCTTTGAAGAAGGCCTCCAGCTTGTCATAAGGGATCACGCCGGCCTGGTCGTCGTAGAGGTCCACGTGGGAGGCGCCGGGAATAATCATCAACTCCTTGTTGCTGCCGGTCAGCAGGCTGAAGGCGTATTCGCTGAAATAACGGCTGTGGGCCTTCTCGCCGTGGATGAGGAGCACGGGAGTCTCAATCTCTGCGGCCCAGGCCAGCAGGGGCTGGTTCAGGAAACTCTGGCAGCCGATGACGTTCCAGCCGTCGTTGGAGTTGCCGCTGCGCGCGTGATAGCCGCGCGGCGTCTTGTAGTAGGCATGATAGTCCTTGACGAACCAGGGGGCGTCGTCCGGAAGCGGGTCGACCACGCCGCCGGCACGCTCATACGTGCCTGCCGCATAGTCCTTCGTGCGCTGGGCGGCCAGGGCCCGGCGCTTTTCCTGGCGCTGCGCAGGCGTGTCCTCGCTGGCGAAATAGCCCTCCACGTTGACCTTGCTCATATCGTACATCGTGGACGCGACCGTCGCCTTGATGCGCGGGTCCAGCGCGGCGGCGTTGATGGCCATGCCGCCGAAGCCGCAGATGCCGATGATGCCGATGCGCTCCGGATCCACCAGATCGCAGGTGGAAAGGAAGTCCACCGCCGCCAGGAAGTCCTCCGTGTTGATGTCCGGCGACGCCATCCTGCGGGGCTCGCCGCCGGACTCGCCCGTAAAGGACGGGTCGAAGGCGATGGTCAGGAACCCGCGCTCGGCCATGTGCTGGGCGTAGAGGCCGCTGGACTGCTCCTTCACGGCGCCGAACGGACCGCTCACCGCGATGGCAGGAAATCTGCCTTCAGTATTCTTGGGGACATACATATCCGCCGCCAGCTCGATGCCGTAGCGGTTGTGGAAGGTGACCTTGCTGTGGTTGACCAGTTCAGACTTGGGGAAGGTCTTGTCCCATTCCCGGGTAAGATTCAGGGTACTCATATTCTCGTTCGTGTTTGTTTTGCAGGCAAGCAACATCAGGGATACGGCGCAGCCGGCAAGGATGGATTTGATATTCATATTGTTGTTAAGGCCATACATCACTCAGTTGTTCAAATACTTCCGGAATGGTAGCCCAGCCAATGTTGTCCTCGCCGATCCTGACCATAATCAGGTTTTTGTGCGGGTTGATGTAAAGGACCTGATTATATATGCCAATGGCGTAAAAGCCCGGATACTGCCCGGTTTCAAAGCCTTGAAACCTAACGTCATACCAGCTGTAACGGTAACTGGATTTAGGATAAAAGGAGGTAGTCCTGCGTATCCATTCCTCACTCACGATACGTCTGCCGCCCCACATGCCGTCGTTCAGATAGAGGCGGCCTATTTTGGCCAGGTCTTTCAGGGTACAGGTGATACCGCCGAAGGCGTGGGCTGCATGATGCTTGCGGCTGTCAATATTGATCAGCGCCACCGACTCCATCTGCAGCGGCTTCCAGACTTTCTCGCTCAGGTAATCGGCATAACGCCTGCCTGTGGCACGCTCAATGACCACGCCCAGGATAGCTGTGGTCATACTTTCATAGTGGAATCTGGTTCCCGGATCGCAGCGGAACTTCAAACCCTTGATCTGCCTCATCAAGTTGTGCCCATAATTCAATCGCGCAATGGCGTTGACCGCTTTCAACGCTTTGATGTTGAATTCATATTCATCATCAAAGTCCAGCCCGCTGAACATGCATAACAGGTCACGGATGGTCAACATCTCCCACCTGGGGTCTTTCCCCTTCAGTTCCGGAAGATAATTGGTGACGGGATCATCGATACTTTTTATATAACCTTCATCCACCGCGATGCCACAAAGCAGCGACGTGATAGATTTGGACACGGAGAAGACAGTTGCCAGACGGTCGGCCGTAAAATCACCCCTGTACAACTCATAAACAATACGGTCGTCATGGATAATCATTATCCCCTGCGTGGCGCTTTTGTTGGCCATCGCTTCCGGAAAAGTCTGGTTTATACAATGGGGCGGTTCATTGTAGAAATGAAGCGTATCAATCCAATCTGCCCGGGATTCAGCCACTTTGAACCGGAACACCTGGTTGCCATTTGGAATGGTATCGTGGACGTGATGCTCGAAGCTGAAGATTCCCGGGCCGTCCAAACCGTCGGCCCGATATCCTCTTATCATCGAACACGCGGACAGAACAATGCCGGATGCGACAAGAAATACAGTACGGATTATGCGGTTATAATTCATTCGCAATTCTCTTTAACAGTTAATGCCGATTCATCTGAGTAAAGATATACATTTTCGGCGATATGCTTCCATGTATCCGAAACAAAGATATCCGGTCAAATTTAATCATTATCTTTGCTTCATGTCCATCTTACGCTTGCAAGGAGAAGTCTGCAGCCCGGCCGTCAGGAACCCGGAAGGGATGCTGCGTCTGATCGAGGAGTATCGGCTCATCCCTTTTTTCGTCAATCCCGTCCCGGGCTATTCCGTCGAAGAGCATACTCCGGGAGACCTCTGGTTCACGGAGGAGAACCTGGGCCCATGGGACTGGAAGATTGAATGTGTCCAGAGCGGGGACATCGCATACGGGAAGTTCCTTTTCGGCGGGAAAGCCGCCTTCGCCACGGTGGACGTATACCGGGAGATCATCAACTGGCGGCGTTCCCAGCCCAAATACCAGCCTTCTTCCGAGCAGCAGAAGGTGCTGGCTTACCTGGAGGAGCACGGCAGCGTTTCGGTCCAGGAAGTGCGGAAGCTGCTCGGCATCAAGAAAGCCGCCGCGGATGCCCTGCTGGCCAAATTGCAGATGCAGGCGCGCCTCGTCACGGGCGACATCTCGCGGGTATACCGCGGGGCGGACCTCAAATACAGCGGCTGGCAGCGAAGCAGTTTCTGCACGCCGGAGGCGCTGTTCGAGGAGATGGATTTCCCGATTCCCGGCTACACGCCACGGACGCTCAAATCGTCCCTGACGCCCGCCGAGTCGCTGGAATTCCTCAAGGAAACCGTCCGGAAGGCGTGCGGCGACGTATCAGAAAGGACGCTCCTGATAATGCTGGGCTGAAGAAAAATGCGTAACTTTGAGCCATGGAATACCTGTCGAAGCAGAAATACGACGAGATTGCGGCCGAGTTGAAGCATCTGATCAACGAGGTCTATCCCAAGGTGCAGGACGAACTCGCGGAGGCCAGCGCCCAGGGAGACCGGAGCGACAATGCCGGATATCGTGAAGCAAGGCGGATCCAGGGGAAAACCATCAGCCGGATCCGTTTCCTGCAGAAGGTTCTGGAATATTCACGCGTGATCGATCCCGACGCGCTCCCCAAAGACCGGGTCAGCCTGCTGAGCCGGGTCGAATTCACGAACCTCGCGACAAGCAAACGCATGAAATTCGAGATCGTCAGCCCCCACGAGATGGACCTGGAAGCCGGCAAGATTTCGCTGAAATCCCCGATCGGCGCCGCCCTGATGGGCAAGAAGGTCGGCGAAATCGCCGAGGCCCACGTCCCTTCGGGAGTCCTGCGCCTGCGGATCGACAGCATCTCGTTCGACTGAAAGTTATGCCATGTGAATACCCTAAATCGAACTATTATATTAACAATACAATATGAAAACCTTAGTCAAAAACTTCATCGCACTTGTGTGCGCATTCGTCTGCACAGCTTGCAGTCAGCAAACGATCGAGCAGAAGCTCGACGCTTATTTCGACGCTCTTGACGGGCATTTTATGGGAAGTGTTGTGGTCCGACAAGATGGAAAGACCATTTATCAACGCTCGCTGGGCTGGGCCGATGTCGAGAATCGGATTCCCGCGACAGCTGAGACGCAGTACCGAATCGGGTCGATTTCGAAGACCTTCACGGCGGTGCTGGTGATGAAGGCCGCCGCCGAAGGACGTCTGTCGCTCAACGACCCCATTGCCAAGTATTTCCCCGACGCGCAGATACCTAACGCAGAACAGGTTACCATTGACCAACTATTGCAGCACCGCAGCGGTTTGGTGGATATTGTCAATGACAGGACGTTCGAGTATTTGACCTATTATACCACACCGCAGACGCGCCGACAGATCCTTGAACGCGTGGCTGCCGCCGGCACGAACTTTCAGCCTGGCAGCGAGTTCCGCTACAGCAATACCGGCTACAACTTGTTGGGCTACATTCTTGAAGATGTGTGGGAGAAACCATACGCTGAGATTGTCAACGAGCAGATTGTCGGCTTGTTAAATTTGCAGCACACACGCTTCAGCGAGGCCGTTGAACCGCTGCGCGGCGACGCCCGCTCATATACGTTACTCGACAATTGGCAGGTTCAGCCCGAGACCGATGCCTCGGTGGCCATTGGCGCAGGCGCGATGGCTTCAACGCCCGCAGAGCTTGCAAAATTTGGTGAGGCCCTGGTCGGCGATGTATTCGGCGACAGCATCTTTGAGCAGATGAAGCAGGTTAAAGACGCCTACGGACGCGGCCTCGTGGAGTTCACCTACGGCGACCAAACCGGCTACGGCCACGCTGGCCTGATCGACGGATTCTCGTCTAAACTTATTGTGTTCGACAATGTCACAATCGCTTTTTGCTCAAACGGCGCCGACTACGATACGGACCAGATCATTCCAAATGTTCTTAACGCTCTGAACGGCAAAGAAATAGAGCTTCCGGATTTCAATAGGTATATTGAGCTTACGCCCGAGCAACTTGCCTCATACACAGGCGTTTATAGGTGCGATGCACTCTCGATGGAAGTCACTGTCAATGTTGCAGGCTCCCGCTTGAGCGTACAGGCCGCCGGGCAGCCGTCGTTCCCGCTTGACGCCGTTTCAGCCGACCAATTCGAGAATGAGTCCATGGGCGTTTCCATTACCGTCGCGGCCGACCGTAAAACGATCACTCTCAATCAAATGGGACAGCAAATCGAGTTTGTGAGAGTTGGCGATGCCGTTCCCGAAATAAGCATTCATTAAAATCTCGTGACCGATGCCCGATAGTATTCTTCACTTCAACGGAGAATGGAGAAGTTACCAGAAAAGGATTCTGGATGACTTGGACTTTCACCTGCGTGACGACAAGCTTCACGTGGTGGCGGCTCCGGGTGCAGGGAAAACCACGCTGGGCATCGAGGTCATTTCGCGTTTGAATCGGCCTTCTCTGATCCTCTGCCCGACGAATACCATCAAGAACCAATGGAAGGAGCGGATCAGAACCTCTTTCCTTCAGGAAAAGGACTATGGTATTGTCTCTACCGATATCCATAAACCGGGTTATATCACCGTCATAACGTATCAGGCACTGCTGGCCGCGTTTTGCGGTTTTGACGATGAAACTGAAGACAATCGGCCAGAGGATGAGGAGAGGACGGAGAAAGAATACACTATCACCGCATCCAGCCGATTCCGGATGGAAAAGGCCGAAGATATAATCGGCATTCTCGAATCGGCCAAAGTATCCCTGCTTTGTTTTGACGAAGCGCACCACTTACGGAAAGAATGGTGGAAAGCGTTGACCTATCTTAACGAACATCTGAAGCCGGAGCAGACATTGGCCCTGACCGCTACCCCGCCCTATGATGCGGATCTCAATGAATGGAAGCGGTATCAAGCGCTCTGCGGCGACATCGACGAGGTGATTTCCATTCCGGAACTCGTGAAAAACGGGGATCTGTGCCCACACCAGGATTTCATCCATTTTTCCCAGCTTCATCAGCGTGAACGGGAGTTGCTCGAGAGACATCGGCAGAACGTCAACGTATTGATGGAGAAGTTGAGGGAAGACACGCGGCTGCAGGATCTTTTGTCGAAGATGCGTTTTCTTCAAGCGTCGGACGAAGATACGGAAGCCATCCTGGAATCACCGGACTTCTATGTGTCCATCGCCGCCCTATTGAATGAAAATGGGTACGCGATTCCCAGTCGCTTCCTGGATCTGTTCGACGCTTCCGCGGGAGACATTCCCCGATTTGACATCAAGCAGGCGACGGTTTTCCTGAACGGATTCATCCATGTCGAGAATGAGGAATGGAAGGATCTGGAAGCCATCAAGAGCGAGTATTTCAACTTGGCCAAGAGAACGGGATTGACTGACGGTAAGAGAGTCGTGCTGGACGGGAATGACAAGTTCTGCCGGCAAATCGCTGGCAGCATCGGGAAACTGGATTCCATCGTCAGCATCGTCGATTTGGAAAGCAGTCTGTTGAAGGATAACCTGCGGATGGTCATCCTGGCTGATTTTATCCGGATGAACGATACGGACTGCTCCACGCTGGGGGTAGTGCCCATCTGGCGGAAACTGAAGGACATATTCCGGGACAGGATCTCATTGGGCGTCCTGTGCGGTTCGCTGATCCTGCTGCCCAAAAACATCATCGGAAGGCTTCAGAAGCTGATTTCAGACAACGGTATTGCCGATGATGCCATTTCCATAGATCGTTTCGGGGCCGATGACAACTACGTTCGGATCGTTCCGAGAGAAGGCATCCGAAACCATATTGTCCGCCTGGTGACGGATATGTTCAATGCCGGTGACCTGACGGTGCTCGTGGGCACGCAGGCGCTGCTGGGAGAAGGATGGGACGCCCCATCAATCAATTCATTGATCCTCTCCAGTACGGTAAGTTCCTATATGCTTTCCAACCAGATGCGGGGACGGGCCATCCGCATCGACAGAAATCACCCGGACAAGGTGTCAAACATCTGGCATCTTGCTACATACGATCCTAAGTTTGGAAACTTTTCTTTCGATCTGTCGCAGCTGGCCACCCGTTTCGAAGGGTATGAGGCCCCCTCCTATTTCGGCAAACATGAAATTGTCTCGGGAATCGAAAGGGTTTTGATCCCAAATCTGCTAGGTGTTCCTGAAACCAACATCGCCCTTGCCAAGAACAGGGATTTGACCCGTAGATGGTGGAAAGATGCCCTATACACAGGTTATGGGAACACCCCGCCCATCGGGCTCTCCACTGGTGTGCAGGCCGAGGCGCTGACAGTAAAGTCTCTACGGTATACCGGATATATGTACTATATCTGGCTCCTGCTTCCTTTAGCCATGTTCCTGTTTTACCGGCCTAATCCGGTCCGAGGTATCGTATTGGCGGTCGTTGTCCTCCTCATCGGCATCATCGCATGGCACTTCTGCAGGACAGGGACGGTGGAAGGTGTCATGAAACAGATTGCCATCGTCATTTTAGAAACCCTTTCCGATCAGGGTCTCATCAAGACTTCCATCAAGCAAGTTGGGCTGAAGGTCCATGACGAGAATGGTGAGCTGTTTGTTTCATGTGCCAATCTCCCCGCCGATGAGAACAATCTGTTCATCCAGTCCTTGCAAGAGTTCCTTGACCCGGTGGAGAACCCTCGGTACTTGCTAGTTAAGCGTTCACGCTTCTTGAAACGGATCAGACAGACGGATTATTTCGCCATCCCCTCCGCGATTTCTCCCAACAAAAAAGGCGTCGAGATATTCAAGGGACTCTGGAAGCTATATATCGGCGATTGCGACATCATCTACACAAGGAGTGCTGAGGGCCGAAGAGTATTGCTGAAAGCGCGAAAATACGCTTTCTCCGCTATCAAAAAGAAAGCATCCAAACGCCTCTCCAAGTGGCAATAGTTTTTTCCCGGAGACTTTGAACCACACTTGAACCACGCATCGTGTAACTCATTAATAATCAACGAATTTATTATTCCTCATCGGAAAATAGCCATCCCGCTTGACCTCATCCTCATACAAGCCTTTATTTGAGGGCAAAACGGCCGACAACAGCTCTTCCCGGGAAAACACCTTCCCCCGGTTCTCAAGGAAAAGCTTCAGGAGTTCATATTGGTCTTCGTGGCCTTGAAATAGACGATGGACCCTTCCTTGTGGAACTCGTCCAGGGTGTAGCCTTTTTCCAGCCGTGCCTGCAAGGAGCCGAAGGTCTCGAACGGCGGGGTGAACCACCCTTTCCGGGACAGGATGCGGTCCATCAGCCAGTCGGTCCGGCGGGACTCTCCCCGGATGCAGAAGCAACCCACCAGGCCGCCGCCTGCCTTCAGGACCCGGTCCACCTCGGAATAGGCCTTCTCCTTGTCCGGGAAGGCATGGAACCCGTTCATCGTGAGGACCAGGTCGAAGGCACCGTCGTCGAAGGGGAGCGCCCCCACGTCTCCCTGCACCAGCCGGACATTTCCGATTCCCGCCTGCGCGAAACGCTCCTTCGCCTGCGCGAGCATGTCGGCGCTGTAGTCCAGGCAGGTGAGGTCCGCCATTTCCAGCGCAGCGTATTTCGCCGCCGTGAAGACACCGGTCCCGACGGGGACGTCCAGCAGCCTGCCGGAGAAGTCGTCCGGGATATAGGAAAGCACTTTCCGAGCGATTGCGTTGTCATCGACGCCGCCCCAGAAAATGTCCATATAGAGCCGGCTCCACCAGGTCGCGCGGGTCAGGACGTCGTCGTAGATATTCCGCGACTGCCGGTAGGAGTCCCGGATCCTGTCTCCCCTCTTCCGGGGAAACCACGGCCAGGTGCGGTTCACGCGCTTGCAGTAGGCTTCGTACTCGGCACCGTAGCGGTCGCGGAGCCATTTCTCCTCCGTCAGGCTCATCATCAGGGCCATCAGCCCCCAGAAGATGAAAGGCAGCACCAGCAGCCAGAGGTTGCCGGCAAACAGGGACGCGCCGATGCAGATGAACATCCAGCCCACATAGAGGGGGTTGCGCACCCACGCATAGATACCGTCCGTGCAAAGGCGGTTATTCTTGATGGCATCGTCGATCTTGTCAAAGAAGAAGGCATAGACCCAGATGAAGGCACCCAGCAGGATGGCCAGGATGCCGAGGACAAGCATGGGGGTCTTGAGCGCCGGGATGATTCCGCTGTCCAGGCAGCCCCGGGCCGAAAGGATCATGCCGACGGCCGTAAGGATGGCAATGATGGCCACGTAATAGGGCCCGATGCCGAAAAAAGGAAGATGGTCTCTCTGTTTCATGACGCCGCAAAGGTATAGGAAAGACCTTGCAACCGGGTTGCAATCGACCGGCACGCCGCCGATTCCGATTCAGCAATGCTCAAAGATAAAGCGAATGAAATCCGAAATCGTCAGCTCACCACGAGATGGACCTCGAGGCAGGCAAGGTCGATTCTTTTGGACTCTCCGGAGGATTGTTGAAGAGGACCATTTCCCAGAGCTTCATCGTGTAAACCTCTTCGTGTCGGCTGAGGTAGTCTGTCATATAAGCTTTGATGGTGTCGATATAGTCCGGGTCGATGGCTTCTTCTATCGTGATGGGCCCGATCCTGTTAGTCGAATCATGGCGTTTTCCGTATTCCTGATAATAGAGTGGAAGGCCTTCCAGACACGACAGGTCATAGGTGAAAGCGCCGTCTCTGGTCATCGTGAGGGGGATCATCACGGGCGCATCGAGTATTTCCCAAATCACGTCGTCTCCATTCGCCGTAACAATATAACTGAACCGAGTCTTGAGGTTGTCGACAGCCCCGGGCAGAGAGGGGGACTCACCGCAAAGTGACCAAAGGACCTTGCCGTCCCGGTCATAGGAGCGGGCAAAAGCATAATTCCGAAATTCCCGATAATCTACTTTCTGCAGCTCGGCGAGTCCGCCGATACATTGGTACGCACATCGCTCGCCGGCTATGTAGAACGTACAAGTGTCACCGGAAACAGTAAGCTTATTCCTGCGTGCTTTTGTCCACTTGGAATAAGCCTTATGTTTCAACTCGACTTGGTAGAGTACGCCTATATCTGAATCTGCAATTTCAACATCATGTCGATATTTTTCCAAACAGAAGTCGTGAAGTTCTTTCTTGTCTTTTGGATATCTCCCATAAATCACCCGATGCAGGAAGATCACCTCTCCCAGATTTACGATACCTCCGGCGCCATAAACCTCTCCATTCTCATCAATGAAGCGTATCTGTCCAACGTGGCGTATCTGTCCGAAAGAAGGAAAGCAGAACGCAGATAGCAGCAAAACAAGCAGGAAGACTTTTTTCATAGAATTAAATCCTTTATCTCTGTTAAAGATAGACACAAATCCCCATTTCTCAAAGACTTCCGTCTTCTATAACCGGATTTACTTCATCGGATTCTTCTTCGCCTTAGGCTTGGGCAGAGCCGGCAAAGTAGTTTTGATAAGACTCACCAGATAGTCCTGGTCATCCACATCGGCAATGTAGAAATAGTCCTTCGCCCCGTCGTACGGCGGCCGGAGGATGACATCCTTCAGGACTGCCCTGCCGGGTTCCGTCACCTTCACGTAGAGGTTGTTGTCACAGATCAGCCCGAAGAGAACGCCGTCACAATAGGCACAATAGTCTCCCATCATCTTCTTGACTGCTATCTCCCCAGCGCCGGAGCATTGGTCGATGATGTATTGAACGAAGTCCGGATTACAGGCCATAATTAAAAAGATTCCAAATTCTTCTCGCCCGATGATTACTTTTTGTTCTTCTCTTCCGCCTGATAAGAAAGAACCATGCTGAGTATCAGCAGAACGCAGGTTATCACCCCAAGAATCCTTGCGAAAACAATGCCCGGGGAAACAATCCAGAAAACAAGAAGGATGGCCGACAGAACAATCAGGGCAACTTGAAATTTTTGTCTCGTATTCATTCGCAGGTCTTATTTATCTGAACAAAGATAAGCATTTCCAAGCATCCACAAAAGAGGACCTGTTTGTGAGCGAAAGCATCACGTTCTATTAACGGTCCGGGCGATGAATCTTTCCATCTCCCGGCAGATGGTGTCGCTCGCATAATGATGGACATAATGTCCGCAATCGAGCAAGACCATTTCAGCGTGCATCTGCCCGGCGAATCTCTGACAATTGGCCCGCCAGTTCGAAGAAACTTCCTTCCCGTTGGAGACAAACATCAGGATCGGGCAGTCTATTCCGCCGGCAGTTTCGACCGCTTCGGCATTCCCGATCACCGCTTCCGCCTCTTTGACGTAACATCCGTTAAAAGCATTCCTTTTCCAAAGCTGACGCTGCCGGCAGATCTCTTCTTTCGTCAATCCCCGGGTATTCAGCGGGAACCAGAACAGTAATCCCCGCTCAAGGCATTTACGCATCCGTTTCATGAGCCGGATGCGCCGGGCGACCATTTCAGGGCCCCATTCCCCGTAGGTAATGGGCGTCGCCATATCCAGCCCGATGATGGCCTCGACCTCTTCCGGATAAAGCTGCTTCCACCGGATCGCCTCCAGGCCGGACATCGAATGCGGGACCAGGATATATGGGCCCTTAAGGCCTGAATCCGACAAAGCCTGCCGCTGGAAGGACACCAGCGCATCTATGTCGCAGGGAGCTTCGTGCAGGTCGGATTCCCCGTATCCGAATTTCTCGATCACGACAATCCGGTAGATACCGCTCAGCTTCTCATAAAGGATTTTGAAATCAAGCGCGGGAGAGACGGTACCGGAGCCGGACATGAAGACAAGCGTCGTCCCGCTCTCGGCGCCCGTCACAAAAATATGCATCCTGTGCCCGTCAACCAGGGCAAATTCAGAGCGATACGCCATATCAGCCTTCAGCTTATTCATCACGGACACGCGCAGGCCTGAAGGCCGTGTTGTTTTTCAGCTTCTCCTCGCTGACCGTGGGCACGACGGGCCGGATCGTCCCGTCTTCGTTGTAGTAGAGGTAGTCGACGCAGACAGAGCGGTGGAGCGAGCCGAAGCCGGGCCAGTCCGGGCAGTTGTAGTTGCCCAGGTCGCCGGTATGGTAGAACAGGAACCAGTCGGCGCCGAACTGCACGATGCTGTGGTGGTTGGTCCCGCTGCTCACCGGGCCCAGGATGACGCCCTTGTACTCATAGGGGCCCAGCGGGCTGTCGGCCATCGCATAGGCAATCTGCGGCTGATGGCCGTTGAAGGGGCTGTTGCTGTAGGAGAGATAATACTTGCCGTTGTATTTGTGCACCCAGGCCGCCTCGAAGAACTCTTCCAGGCCCTCGATGATGTGCACTTCCCCGTCGTAGGAGACCATGTCTTCGTTCAGCTTGATGCAGCAGCAGGTATTCTGCCCAACGAACATATAAGCCTGCCCGTCGTCGTCAATAAAGACGCACGGGTCGATGAAATCGCGGTCGCAGACGACGCCCGGAGAGTCGATGGACAGCAGCGGACGGCCCAGCGGGTCCGCGAACGGCCCCCAGGGATGGTCCGACACGGCGACGCCGATATACTTGACATCCGTCGGATAATAGAGATAATACTTCCCGTTCCGCTCCACGCAGTCGGGCGCCCACGCCCGGGTCTTCGCCCAGACCGTCTGCTCGAAAGGCCGGAAGATGACGCCCCGGTCCTCGAACGTCTGCATGTCGGCCGTCACGTAGCAGTGATAGTCTTCCATATCGAATCCCATCGCCAGGTCGCGGTCGTGGCTGGGATAGATATACAGGGAATCCCCGAAGACGTGGGCGGAAGGGTCCGCCGAGTACATGTGCGTGATGATGGGATTGCCCGCCAGCTCGAAGTGGGCGGGTTTGGGGGTGCAGGCGGCAAAAGCGCCGGCCAGGCAGACAGCGGCCAGGAGTCTCTTCATAGGCGGATTACTTCTTGCCCTTGAAGGTGTAGCCAGCGCCTTCGACGGCCGCACGGACGGCATCTTCAGCGGCGGAGCCTTTGACGGTGAGGGTCTTGCGGGCGGCGCTGGCCTGGGCGGACTCGACGCCGGGCACGGCGTCCAGGGCGCGCAGGACGGCCGCCTCGCAATGGCTGCATTTCATGCCTTCGACAACATAGACGGCCGTGTCCGGGGCCGCCTCTTTGCGGGAGAATCGTTCGAAAAGTTTCATGATCAGAGCAAATATAATCAAAAGAGTCAATACGATGGCACAGATAATCCGGAACAGGCTGGGCGTGGCCGCGCCGGCCGCGCAGCAGGCGTCGCCGGCGGTCATCGGCCGCACCGTGATGCCGACGGCGTTGACCAGCAGGCCAAACAGGATGGAGAAGCCCACGATCACCAGCAGGTAGATGGCCGTAAAACGGCCTCCCAGCGCCTTCCGGACGACCAGGATGGACGCCATGTTGACGGCCGGCCCGGCCATCAGCATCACCAGCGCAGCGCCCGGCGAAAGGCCTTTCAGCATCAGCGCCGCGGCCACGGGAATACTGCCGGTCGAACAGATGTACATCGGCACGGCGACGACCAGGATCACGAGCATCTGCAGCAGGGGCTGCTTGCCGAAATGCAGGAAGAATTCGTCCGGGACGGCGACCTGGATGAGCGCCGCCACCAGCAGGCCGATGACCAGGCGCCCGCCGATGTTCTGCATCATCTCGAAGAACGCATAGCGCAGCACCCGCCAGATCCGGCTGCCGCTCTCTACGCGGCAGCTGTCCGCCGACGCAACTACAGCATCGTCCTCTTTCACCAGGCGGTTGACCAGCAGGCCGCCGCAGATGCCGGTGACGAGCGCCGCGACGGGGCGGATGACGGCAAAGCCGAGCCCCAGCAGCGAAAACGTCGCCAGGATGGAATCAACGCCCGTCTGCGGCGTCGCGATCAGGAAAGACGCGACGGCGCCCTTGGACGCCTTCTCGTTCCGCAGGCCGATGGCCGTCGGGATCACGCCGCAGGAGCACAGCGGCAGCGGCACGCCCAGCAGCGCCGCCCAGACCACGGCCCACTTGTTGTCCTTCGACAGATAACGGGTATAGAAGCGCCGGGGCACGAAGACGTGCAGCACCCCCGCGATCAGGAAGCCCAGCAGCAGGTACGGGCTCATTTCGCCCGTCACCATCAACAATGACCGGAAGAATTCACGCATATCCAACACAAAGCTACGAACCTTTTCCGAATCGGTCAATCCTCATTCATAGCGAAAAACCAACGCATCACACCTTCCAGCCGGAGCAGGCTGGCCTTCCTGTCAAGGCCGCCGGCATAGCCGGTGAGCGCGCCGCCGGCGCCCACGACCCTGTGGCAAGGGACGATGAGCGAGATGGGATTGTGTCCCACCGCTCCGCCGACCGCCTGGGCGGACATCCGGGCGGCTCCCATCCGTTCCGCAACCCGCTTCGCGATTTCCCCGTAGGTCATCGTCTTGCCGTAAGGAATCGTCAGGAGGATTTCCCAGACGGCCGTGCGGAACGGAGCGGCGTGCAGGGCAAGCCGCGGCGTGAATCCCGGCTCCCGCCCGCTGAAATAGATGTCCAGCCAGCGGCAGGTATCCGCAAAGACAGGAAGCATCTTCTCTTCGCACCCCACCGGCAGCGGATTGGCATAACGCTCCTGCTCATCGAACCAGAGCCCGGCGAGTGAAGTGCCGTCACTGCCGAGGGTCATGCCCCCGAGCGGCGACTCATAGTGCCATACATACATTTCAATACTGCTCTATAGTTGTTTAGCACGAACGTCAAGGAATGTCAGGATGAGGCGGCGGACAAGGTGCCGGCAGAACAGGAAAAGATGCCCCGTACCGTCTATTTGGATCGTTTCAATCATTTCTATTTCAGCGGCACGCCGTGCGTGTTTTTGACTTCCTTCATCACGAACACGCTGTGGAAGTAGCCCACGCTGTCGATATTGCCCAGCTTCGTGCGCATGAACTCCTGGTACGAGTCCATGTCCCGCGTCTGGATCTTCAGCGTGAAATCGTATTCGCCGCTCGTGTTGTAGCATTCCGTTATCTCTTCGATGCCCTGGATGGCTTCCATGAAGTTGTCCATCAGCACCTGCGAGTGCTGCTTCAGGCGCATGTTGCACAAGACCGTGATTCCGTTGCCGGTTTTCTTCGCGTCAAGGATGGCGTGGTAGCCCTTGATGAAGCCCTCGCGCTCCAGCCGCTTCTGGCGGTCGAAGGCCGGCGAAGCCGAGAGATTGACCCGGGCGGCCAGCTCCTTCACGGTAAGTGTCGAATCGTCCTGCAAGATGCGCAGGATCTTGCGATCGGTGTTGTCGAGTTCGTCGTAAGTCATCATTTTACAGAATAATATTCTGTGTTATATTCAATCCTCAACACGAAAATAGGATATTTTACTGATTTCACAAAACAGCATTCAGGATATCATGCCTTTTACCTACTTTTGACGCCGAAATAAACGACCAATCACCATGAGCAAGACGATCAAAGGCATCCAGGTCCCGCAGCGGGCCGACTTCGTAGGCAGTTTCCTCCGCCCCAAGAACCTTTCCGACAGCACGCGCGACCAGCTCGTGCGCGAATTGACAGACAAGCAAAAGCAGCTGGGCTATCACGTCATCACCGACGGCGAGTTCAACCGCACCTTCTGGCACCTGGACTTCTTCTGGGGCTTCGGCGGCGTGACGCACGAGGAAGGCGGCGACGTCGCGTTCAACGGCGTGACGGCCCGCCTTGACAGGGTGTTCCTGACCGGCAAACTCACGCCGAAGCCGCACCCGTTCATCGACGATTTCCGCCGCGTCAAGCAGTTTGAGGACAGCCAGACCATTGCCAAGCTCACGGTCCCCTCGCCCGCGCAGTTCTTCCAGCAGCTCGTCATGCCCAACAACTACGCCGGCACCATCGCCATCTACCCCGACCTCAACGACCTGATCCGGGACATCGCCGCCGTATACCAGGACTTCATCCGCCAGTTCTACGCGGCAGGAGGCCGTTTCCTGCAGCTTGACGACTGCACCTGGGGCGCCATCGTCGGCGAAGCCGCCGCACAGCGTTATGCCCGCCTGAGCTTCAATCTCGACAACGTCAAGGACATGCTGCTGCAGGTGAACAACCTGGCCCTCGAGGGCCGGCCGGCCGACCTGGTGGTGGCATCGCACATCTGCCGCGGCAATTACAATTCCGCCTGGTTCAACAGCGGCGCCTACGACACCGTGGCCGACTGGGTGTTCGCACGGGAGAACGTCGATATTCTCTACCTGGAATACGACGACGAGCGCTCAGGCAGTTTCAGGCCCCTGGCCAAGGTCAGCCCCGACAAGCACGTGGTGCTGGGCCTGATCACCACCAAGCGCCCCGAACTGGAGGACAAGGCGACCATCATCGCCCGCATCAACGAAGCCGCCAAATACATTCCGCTCGAGCGGCTCTCGCTCTCGCCGCAGTGCGGCTTCGCCTCCTGCGCCATCGGCAACAAGATCACGCCCGAAGAGCAGTGGGCAAAGCTCCGCCTGGTCAAGGAGATTTCCGACGAGGTCTGGGGCCCCGGGAAATAAGACATCAAAAGGCAAGCGCTCTCCAGTCCATGCCCACCTGGTCAGTCTTGCTGAACGGCTTCGCATAGGTCTCCCCTGCGCTCCTTTGATAGACGAACATCCACATATAGGAAGCAGCTGCTCCATATGTTCCATACTCGGTAGAGCTGTAGGGATATCTTATGTTACCAGCTGGGGAGTCGTTTCCGCTGTATGTAGGTGCAAAAAAAGGCGTCCATAGGTATTTGACATCTTCGAGCATCGTCACGACGCCAGGCTGTATTTTACTCTCGTATTGGAAGTTGATGCGGCCTGTAAGGTTCATCGGACTTATGACCGTTCCTCCCCAGGTACAGATGATCTTGACCCACTGTCCTGCGCTTGGAACGAACCAGGGAGTGGCCTTTTCATAGATCGGTTGCGTCGAGGTGTGGTCTGTCGTCAGAAGTTTGAGACCTTCGACCTTGCCCACCTTGAGGCAGTTGGTCAGTCCGGATTTGTCATTCAGGGCCTGCTCTACCGTCCGGCAGTTTTCCAGGTCCGGACAGTCAGCCACTTCCTCAGGATACAGGTTATAGGACCATTGTTTATACGGAGCGTCGGCGACCTTTCCGGCAAGCACGAGGCCGTGGACATATCCTTCCGTGTATTCGTCGTTCAGGTCGGCCAGGTAGGAGATGATTCCGGCCGGAGAGCCTTTGACCTTGGAACCGTCGGCCGGCCTGTGCTCGATGTGCATGTCGTTGAACAGCACGTCGCCGATCTGTACGGTGAAATCCTCGATCTCGGAGCTGGCCGGATCGAAGCCCCCGTCGATGATGTATTTCTTATAGCGTCCGGCGCTTACGTTCTCGCACGTGAAGCTGAATATCCTTCCGTCCGGATTCCTGCCGGAAATGAACCTGGGCTGTCCCGGCTTCACGAGATAACGGTAGTATCCCTGCCGGCGGCTGGGCTTATAGACCTTCTGCTCGAAAGCGTAGATCTTGCTTTCCGCCGAAAGATTCTCCATCGCGTCCGCCTCGGGAAGTTTGGGGAACAGATAGACCGTGCCCTTGATCTCCTCCGCCGCGGAGATGAAGATCAGCCCCATGGTGTGGCCAAGACTGAAGGTGAACGTGTTACCTTCCGTAAGGGCTCCGTCTCCCACCATCAGGTCGCTGGCTATGTATTTCCGGGTCGTGGACTGGTCCTCCAGCGGCATCCAGTCATTGATATAGCCGGCGAAGAATCCCGCTGCACTGTCTCTTGACCAGTCCAGCTTGTCCATGCCAAAGTCCTTGGCATAAGGGTAATAGGCGAAGTATTTCATCCCGGGGAAATAGAAGAAAGTCTCTCCGTCCGGATTCTTCCATTCGACGCCGTCAAAGACCAGCTCCAGGTTCTTGTAGTGGGTGGCACCACCGGAAGAGATGGAGAACACGCCGATCTTGTCTCCGGCCATGAAACGGGTCCGCATGATGGTCGATTCTCCGTCCGTTTCCTCTTCGTTGCTATCGGCTGCGCGTGTGGCGACCTTGTCCTGATAACCGCCGTCTATCACTTTTACGGTCATCGATCTGCGGATTTCCGCATCACCCTCTTCCTTGAGGTTTATATCCTCGGGGACGCAACCGGTTGCTGCCAGAGCGAGCATTGTCCAGCCCAGGCAGGAAAGAATTCTTTGTTTCATGTTCACTTAGCTTTTTATGATTTTACGATATTATTTGTGTGCTGGTAATATTTTCAGGCTTCCGTTGTCGTCCCACACCAATACCAGGTTGTCACCCCGATCGAGGGTGACAACCTGGTTGGCGCAGTCTCCGCTGACGCTTATGCTATAGATGAAAGGGAAGGATTCATCCCCGGCATTCCGGCATCAAAAAGCAAATGCTTTCCAGACTTTGCCTTTCTGGCTGGTTTTGTCATATACCTCCGCGGATGGCGCCGCTCCACTCAACGGGGCAGCAAAAAACCAGATGGCTGATCCACTATACTCGGTGGAACTGAAAGCGGCACTCTTATTTACAGCCGGGGAATCACTGATAGCGTAGGTAATTTTGAAAAAAGGGGTCCAAAGATATTTAATATCATCGATCATCGACGTTCCTCCGGGTTGTATTTTGCTTTCGTATTCGAAATCGATATGCCCGGAGCGGTTCATCGGACTCGTTATTTTTCCTCCCCAGGCACAGAATATCTTGACCCACTGTCCGGCGCTGGGAATAAACCAGGAGGATGCCTGTTCATAGATTGGAGACGTTGTGGTGTGGGTTCCCAAAAAAGAGCCGATGCCTCTGGTCGAGCGTACAGCCAAACTGTTGCTCAGGCCGGATTTGTCTTTAATGGCTTGTCCTGCCAATTGACAGTTTACCAGGTCAGGATAATCAGATACTTCCTGGGTATATTGGCTATAAGACCATTCAATATTCGAATAGGAGTTGATCTTACCGGCAAGCACAAGCCCGTGGACATACCCTTCGGTGTATTCGTCGTTCAGATCGGCCAGATACGAGATGATTCCTGCCGGGGACCCTGTGACTTTGGAACCGTCGGCCGGCCTGTGCTCGATGTGCATGTCGTTGAACAGCACGTCCCCGATCTGTACGGTGAAGTCCTCGATTTCGGAACGGGCCGGATCGAATCCCCCGTCGATGACGTATTTCTTATAGTGTCCGGCGCTTACGTTCTCGCACGTGAAGCTGAATACCTTTCCGTCAGGGTCCCTGCCGGAAATGAATTTCGCCTGTCCCGGTTTCACGAGATAACGGTAGCAGCCCTGTTTTCGGCTCGGCTTATAGACTTTCTGCTCGAAAGCGTAGATCTTGCTTTCGTCCGAGAGGGTCTCCATTGCATCTGCCTCAGGAAGTTTGGGGAAAAGATAGACCGTGCCCTTGATTTCCTCCGCCGCAGAGATAAAGATCAGCCCCATGGTGTGGCCGAGCCGGAAGGTAAACGTGTTGTCTTCCGCAAGACCGCCATCTCCCACCATCAGGTCGCTGGCTATGTAATTCCTGGTCGTGGACTGATCCTCCAGCGGCATCCAGTCATTGATATAGCCGGCGAAGAATCCCGCCGCGCTGTCCCGTGACCAGTCCAGCTTGTCCATGTCGAAGTCCCGGGTATAAGGATAATAGGCGAAGTATTTCATCCCGGAGAAGAAGAAAAAGGTCTCTCCGTCCGGATTCTTCCATTCGGTGCCGTCATAGGCCAGTTCCAGGTTCTTGTAATGCGTGGCGCCGCCGGAAGAGATGGAGAACACGCCGATCTTGTCGCCGGCCATGAAACGGGTCCGCATGACCGTGGATTCTCCGTCCGTTTCCTCTTCGTTGCTTTCGCCGGCGCGGGTACCGACCTTGTCCTGATAGCCGTTATCCACCACTTTTACCGTCAGCTGCCTGCGGTTCTCCGCGTCGTTCCCGTCTTCGATATTCAACCCCGTCTGAACGCAACCGACGGCACTCAGGGCAAGCATTGTCCAGCCCAGGCTGGAAAGGATTCTTTTGATCATATCTATTTGGTTTTTTTGATTATACGTTTACTCCGGGGTACTGGTGATATCCTCATCTTCTCCCTCCTTTGTCCATTGGCTTCCTCCGTCGCCATTGATGGTTCCAGGCTGGTCGTCCCCTGTCGCTTCTCCGTCGCCTCCTTCTTTCTCCCAGCCATCCGATCCGGGACTGGGCGGCGGATTCCCCTCCTCAACCGTGACGCTCCCGTCACCTTCCTTCTTCCAGCCTTCCGGGCCGAACCCGAGCGGGATTACGCCGGAGGTGACATTGGTGTCCGCGCTGCGGTCCCATATCCAGCCCTGGATGATGAGTTCGGCACTTTTCTCGTCATCTTCCGTGACAGTCCCGTCGCCGTCCCAGGTCCAGACCAGGTCGTCGCCTACCATCGGGGTGACGACCAGTTTGGTGCTGTCTTCGCTGACGCTTATGTCATAAATGAAAAGGTGTCCGGGCGTCAGCCGGGCCTGATTCTGCGCGGGGACATAATAGTACGTGTGTCCCCGCAGGGTGATGGCGAGCAGCGGCTTGCCGTCGAAATTGTCGGGAATGACCAGGGCCTCATAGTATTTGAGATAGGAGGAGGCACCCTCCACGACCGTCTCATGAGGCGTCACATATCCCAGATTCTCCTTTTTCCTGGAAAGGGTCCAGCGTCCGTAGCGGTCAGACGGAATCTCCTCGAAGGACGCCCGCATCACCACAGGGAAGGATTCGTCCCCGACGGTAAGGCCTTCCAACGCTTCGGCGTTGTCCTTGAGCGCTCCTTCGTTCTTGATCCGCACCATGACCTTGGAGGTCTGGTGATAGAAATTGATCCGCGCATGGAAACGGTCGGTATACGTGATTCCGGTAGGAGCGGCATAGAGGAAATCACTCTGCCGCATCCCGGCGCCCTCGTCGGCGTCCTGGTCGCCGGCGACGGCCCATTCTGAAGGAATTTCCTTCAGGTTCCTGCCATCTCCCCTGAACCAGCCGGATATCTGTTTCTTCTCTCCGGATGCTTTCCAGAGGAACGGCGTCTCGGACGGCGCCGCCTTCAGGATGCCTCCATCTTCATCGCAGGCCTCATAAATCTTGACTTCGCCGCCGATGCGCAGAGCCACCCGGTCGCGGGCTTTCAGGGCCCCGTCCGCGGACGCCGCCCGCAGTACGACCGGCTCCGGCGTCTCCAGGGGATTCCCCATGTCCGACAGAAACGAGCAGGCGGCGAGCATCAGTACAATGCCCGCGGCCAATATATAGTCGTGTGTTTTCATGACAGTGCTAAAAAGTGATATGGACGTCGGTCTGGCCGCCCATTTCCCAGTCGTTGACGAAAGCTTCATATTCCAGGGCGAGGGATACGACGGAAATCTGGTAGGTATAGACCTTTCCCATTTGCCATTCCTGTATGGAACGGCTTCGAAGCTTCGCCTCAAGCGTATGGACGGAGGTCACGCCATCGACGGCCGCTTCATATTCGATCACCATCTTCGCCCCGTCCGGAATCGCCTGCGGCAGCATCAGGAAGGTGTCGTCCCCGCCTGCAACCATCTTCCTGCCGTCCGGATCCCCGGCCAGCGTCACGCCCTCGACGACAAACCCGGGCCTGACGGTAAAGCACGCGCCGTCGGTCTGGTCGGGCAGCGTCCATCCGTCATCTCCATGACGGTAAGAACCCTTCCCGTGGATGTCCTTGAGCGAGATGCTCTTGATCGTTCCGGCAAGGCCGATGTCGCCGGTGACGAACTGGATGGCGGAAAGCCGGTGATGCATCGTGACGGGTACATCTTCGAGGTCGCCGTCGGTGCTCAGCACCTCGGATTCGCCGGTCATCAGGTCCACCTGGTCGGACACGTCTGCGGGTACCTCATACTCCAGGGTCAAAGGACCGGGGACGGAAGGAGCCGCCAGCCGCACCGGTCCCGTGCCGTCCTGCGGGAAGAAGGGATAGTAAGCCTGGAACACGATGGACTTGCCGGCGGCCGGCCTGGCATAGCTGTCGGCCGTGTCCCATCCGGCTCCTTTTCTGACCACTTCCCCGTTCCACATATACTCCGGCAGCCCCGGCTGGGCACCGTCGTCAAAGACGCAGGCCGACATGCCCACGCTCCTGCTGAGCTCATGTTCAGGAGCGCCTTTCACGGCGACCGCGTCTGTAGAGAACTGGAAGGACCATTTTTTCAAGGCCGGCGCAGCAGGGTCTTCGCGGCTGCAAGCCGGCAGCGACAGCATCAGGAATGCGGACATGGCCACGGGCCATAGATGAATCCTCATTTCAAAGTGTTTAGAATATGGATGTTGTGTGAATGTGTCAGAATTCGATATCCTCCGGTTCCTCCGTTCCGTCAACCCAGGGTTCGACGTCGAAGAAATAGCCGGAGCTGAACGACATGGGGCTGCCGCTGCTGTCATATCCTCCCGTGAAACTGATGGCAAGGGTGCTCGTCACGCCGGCTGTGGTCTTCGGGATATTGACCGGGAGATACACCTCCCCATAGGAGTCCGCCGAGCCCAGCACATATCTGCCCTGCGCGTTCTGTATCTTGCAGAGCAGCCGCAGGTAATTCTGGCCGTTGGCGTCAGCCTCCGCTATGGAGACGGGGCTGGAGTCCTTCGTTTTCCACTTGGTGCCTTTTGCCTGCGGCATCACGATGAGGATGGTATCCCTGTGGACCAGATAATCCCGGGTGGCCGGGACCACGAACGGCTCGTCCAGGATGCGCTCGGCCTTCCCGCGGGCGGTACCCTCCGCCCAGGTGCCGGCATTCGATTCCGTGGCGCTGAACGTGAAGGTTCCCGAGGTAATGACGTTATGCACGGATATTCCTCCGACCACGACATGATAACCTTCCTCCATCTTGTTGACAATCATGAAATTCAGGGCCGCGAGCGCAGATTTGAAACGGAGCCCGGTATCGCCGCCGTTCTCACTGACGTTCACGCCGATGGAGGAGGCATACATCAGGTCAAACTGATCCTCCGCACGCTCCGGCACCGTATAGGTAAATGTCTGTTTCGCGGGCGTCATCGTCAGCTTGTCCATGATACCGCCGGCGCTCTTTTTGGCAAACGAGGCATTGACGGCATATAAGTTGACCGCTTCGTCAGGAATGTTGATGCTGCCGCTCTGGCTCCATGTCCCGTCTTCGTGCTTCTCCAGGATGACGTTTTTCGCAAAGGTATTCCTGCCGCTCATCCCATAAAGGCCATATCGGTTGACGTTGAAACTGTCCTGGCGGGAGCCGCGTGTCAGCGGAAGACCGTCTATCGGGATGTCGTATACAAAAGGAGCGGAAAGCGTATCGCCACCATCCTTGGTGCAGCCGGCGAAGCCTATTGCCAATGAGAAGAGGAGGGCGGCAACCTGCAGGGCTTTATACAATAATTTCATTTTACACTTGAGTTATCGCTCGATCTTGACCAGGGTCATGGTGAAGACCAGCGTGCTGTAGGCGGGGATATCGTCCATCTTCGTTGCGCCATAGGCCCATTTGGCAGGGATATAGACTTCCCAGGTATCGCCCTCGTGCATCCGCGTGAGGGCGATCTGCCAGCCCATGATGAGCTCGTTCACCCGGAACAGCGCGGGAAGCGCCTCGCCTTCCGTGGTGTCGAACACCGTGCCGTCGATCAGGCGCCCGGTATAATGGACATAGACGATGCCACGCGGCGTGGGCGTGCGGGTACCTCCACCCTTTTCCAGCACCTTGTACAGGACGCCGTTGTCGAGGGCGACGATCCCCTCTTCTCGGGCTTTCGCCTCCAGGAAGGCCTCGTTCGCCTCTTTGTAGGGGTTGGGACGTTTTTGTTTTTTGCGGTAGTACATAAGGATTGGGTACAAATATACACTTTCGAAGCATCATTTACAACCCGGACGCGGCAAGGCAGCGTTTCCGACGCGCCGGGCGGAGCAGTTTCTCCGGCGGGGCTTGACATTCCGGGCAATTATTCCCATCTTCGTACTCGGATCAGAAACCAAAATAGTAATAAGAAAAGCTTCCGTCATGCGTAAATTCCTGATTATATTCACGTTGTTCATCGCCATCGGGGCGTTGTGCGGCGCCGTCATGATGTGGGTCGATCCCAGCGGCAACGGCTGGGGCGGCGCCGCATTGCTGGATATGCTCCGGGCCAAGATGCCCTGGCCGGAAATCTTCTTCAAGGACTTCGTCCCTTCCGGCTTCGTGCTGCTGGCCGTCAACGGCATCACGCAATTCCTGGCGGCGCTGATGCTGGTCAAGAAGCTGCCGCAGGCCTTTGGCGTCACGCTCGCCTGCGGCGTCATCCTGATGCTCTGGATCGTGCTGGAATGGTGGATCTTCGGATTCAACCCGGTCAGCAACGTCTACTTCTTTTTCGGCCTCGTGGAGGCCGTGGCGGCATTCCGTGGCATCCAGAAATCCCGTAATTGACGATGGACATCGAACACTATTTCATAGAGAAAGGACAGGGCCGGCCGCTGGTCCTGCTCCACGGCAACAGCGAGGACTGCAGCTATTTCAAGGGACAGATCGACGCGTTCGCCCCCTATTTCCATGTCTATGCCCTCGACACGCGCGGGCACGGGCAGACGCCGCGGGGCAGCGCCCCCTTCACCATCCGGCAGTTCGCCGACGACCTGCTGGCGTTCCTAGACGCCCGCGGGATCGAGAAGGCCGACCTGCTCGGCTTCTCCGACGGCGGCAACATCGCGATGGTCTTCGCGATCAAGTACCCGGAGCGCGTGGGGCGCCTCATCCTCGACGGCGCCAACCTCGACACGAAGGGCGTCAAGCGCTCCGTGCAGGCCTTCATCGAGTTCGGTTACCGCTGCGCGAAATTGTCCGCCCGCAAGAGCGAAAAGGCCCGGCGCAACGCCGAAATGATGGGGCTGATGGTCAACGATCCCAACGTCGCGCCGGAGGAACTGGCAAAGATCCAGGCCCGGACGCTGGTCATCGCCGGCACCCGCGACATGATCAAGGAAGCCCACACGCGGCTCATCGCCGCCCACATCAAAGGCGCGCAGCTGGTCTTCATCGAGGGCGACCACTTCATCGCGAACAAGTGCCCGGAAGCCTTTAACAAGGCCGTCCTGGCCTTCCTGCGGGAAGACTAAACCCCATTCAGAGCTTGTCGTCCACGTCTGTCTTCCGGGCGCGCTTGAGGCTGATCTCCGTCTTGCCGAAGCGCCACGTGAGGCCGAAGCGGAACTGGCGCGGATTGTACCAAGACGCATTGTGCTGGCGGTAGGTCGCCGCTTCCGTGTCGCGCGAAGCGCCTTCGTAGCGGTTCTGGAAGGGCAATACCGCCGTCGCGGAAAGCGTCAGGTGCCCCTGGCAGAAACGCTGCTGCAGGCCGATGGAATAGGCATACTCCGCCCCATGATAAGTCCGCTGCAGCGTGGTCTCGCCGCCGGAGGCGAAGGCGGAGACATACGCCAGCGCCTCCCGCCAGAGGCCGGCGTTGGCACTGAAATCGACGGACCAGTTCCAGCCGCCGTTCCGCTGGTCCAACGCACGGGCGTAGAAATCGTCATAGCCCACATTCCCGGACACCTGCATGCCGAAGCCGTCCGTCGGCTCCCAGTCGAAATCCAGCAGCGCGTCCACGTGGCGGTGCCGGACGGCGTTCCCGTACGTGGAGACCTTGGTCCCGTCGGGATGCGTCACGGACAGGTATTCGATCTTGTTACCGCACAGACTCCCGTAGGTCCGGGCCGTCAGGCCCCATTTGTCGCCGCCGGTCCGGTACGTGAGCGTCAGCGCGTCGGAGACCACCGTCCGTAGGTCGGGATTGCCGTGCGAGCGGCTGTAGGGCGTCTCCTCGAAGATGTAGGGATTGAGGTAGCTCACGCTGGGGCGGCCGAGCCGGCGGGTGTAGGACAGCGACAGCGCGTCCGACCCGCCGAGCTGCCAGGCCGCGTTGAGATACGGCACCACGTTGAAGTTGCTGTTGTCGAAGGTCAGCTTGCCGGAGGCGCTCTTCGACAGGCCCCGGTTGAGGGTGTACTCCAGGCGCGCGCCCGCCTTCAGCGTCAGGCGCGCGAACTTGTAGCCGTAGCTGGCGTAGGCCGCGAAGATGTGCTGGCGGTAGTCCAGGTCGTTGACATTGCCGTCGTCCACCCGCCATGCCTGCCTTTCGAAGTCCCATAGTTCGTCCTGCGAGTCGGCCGTATGGCTGCGCAGGGTGTATTTCGCGCCGGCCTCGAGCTGGTGCTTCTTGCGCAGGGTGGCGAAGTAGTCCGCCTGCGCGAAATGCTGCAGCGTGTTGGCCGTATTGAACGAATGCCGCCGGTAGGGCTCCACGCCGAGGACCGGGACCACGGTGACGTCGTTGTCGACCCCGTTCGGGATCCCGTCGACGGCATAGCTGAAGGTCAGCACGCCCCCGTCTCCCCGGAACGTCTTCTGATAAGCCAGTTCGCCGGAGAACGAATCGCCCCGGCTGTACGCCTGCCGCGGCTCCTGCATGTCGGCCGTCAGCCTGCGGTCAGCGTCCCAGAAGCGTTCCGAGATCCGGAAAGACTCCCGGGTGCGCTGCAGGTCCACCCAGCCGGAAAGCGTGACCAGGTTGAGCGAATCCGGCTCGTAGCTGGCCTCCAGCGAGAAGGAGCCCGTCGAATACAGGACGTCGTCCTCGAATTCGAGTCGCTGGTAGCGGCGCGCCGTACCGGTGAGGTTCTCGATGTCCGTGATGCCGTTGTACCGGGGATTGGGGAAACGCATGCCGCCGGCGCTGGCGCTGACGGCGAACTTGCCCAGCTGGGCGGACAGGTAACCGTTGGCGGAGGCCATGCCCAGCGTGCCGGCCTGCAGGCCGACGGAGCCGCTGTAACCCGCCTTCAGCCGGCGGACAAGCACGATGTTGATGAGGCCGCCGATGCCCTCCGCGTCATACTTGACGGGCGGATTGGTGATGACCTGGATCTCCTTGACGGACGAGGCCGGGAAGGTCTTGACGAGCTGGGCAAAGTTGCGGACCAGCATCCCGGTCGGACGGCCGTTGACGAGCACCTTGTAGTCCGTGCTGCCGTTCAGCAGCACCTTCTCCTCCCCGTTGACGCTGACCATCGGCACGCGCCGGAGGATGTCGATCAGGCTGCTGCCCGCCGCCTGCGGGTCGGCCTCCACGTTATAGGTAAGTTTGTCGGCGTCCGAAGTGACGAGCTCACGGCGGGCAGCGACGGTGGCCTCCCGGAGCTGCTCCACCCGGCCGAGGGAATCCGGCTGCGCCGTCATAGCGTCCTGCGCCCGGCCGGACAGGACGGCGAGCAGGACGGATGCTGTAAGGATGATTGTCTTCGCGTTCATGGAATTTTTGAGGTTTTTCGAAGACAAAATTATCCGGGAAAAGTTTTACATATCCCGTCGGCGCACGCGGATTCCAGCGATTATCCAACTGACAATCAGAAAAGAACAGAAGAATTTCGTCCCGTAAGACAGACGGGAAGTTTTACATCAGCGCTCCGTCTCCAGCAGGAGCTCCCGGAGGTAGATGCTGAGGTTGGTGTCGTGCTCGTCCAGGCCCAGCTTCTGCCGGATCTCGTGGCTGATGATGTAGTGCCGCTTCTTCTGGATATACTCGCCGATGTCCTTTCCCTTCAGGCCGAGGGTATAGAGGCAGCAATAACCGATTTCCCAGTCGGTAAGCCCCTTCCCCGCCAGGTAGGCCGTGAACCTGGGATGGTTCTCCTCGAAGAGGATCTTGGTGGAGCGCAGGAACTCCTCCCGGTCGGCCATCATCACGTCCAGTTCCTCCTCGCTGCTGCGGTAAAGCCGGTCGTCCGACGAGATGCGCGAGGCGATGATCTTGTCCAGCACGGCCAGGCGCTCGCGGATCACGGCCATCGCTCGGTCGTCGGGCCGCGAGCGTAGCTTGCGGACGACGGCGCGGATGACGAAAGCGAGCGCGGCCAGCGCGAGCAGCGCCGCAAGGACGATCCAGCGGATGCGCTCGTCCTTGCGGACCAGCGCAAGCTTGTCGGAATAGCGCTCCTCGATGATGCGCGCGTTCTGGCGCTTGAGCGTGTCGGAAGGCGCCAGCAGGCTGGCGTTCTCCCGGATCCGCGCCAGGCAGGCGCGCGCCTTCTCCGCATTCGCACTGTCCCCTACCGCGTCATAATAATCCAGGGCTACGTGGATGATGCTGTCGCCATACACCTCGATGCCGCACCGCTCCAGCGCCTGCGAAAGCAGCAGCGCGTGACGCGCCCGCAGCTCCGGGGTGTCCAGCATCCTTCGGTCCAGCATGTCCAGCTCCACGAAAGCGCTGTCCGGATGCGCCTCCAGGCACATCTCCGCGCGGTCCAGGATGGTCCGGGCCGAATTGACATGCCCGCACGACCACAGGCAGGCCGTGAGGATGATACCGAACAGGATGTTTTCGAAGAAGCGCATCGTTTAAAAGCAGGACAAAGATACGACAAAACGGCTACGGATGCAACTGTGCGGCGCACCAGCCGAAAGCCGCCGCCAGACGGCTGCCCTCGTCCTGGAAATGGCCGCCGGGGTGCCAGACCAGGGTACAGCCCCGCGCCCCGAGCTGCCGCTGCAGCAATTCGTATTCGCCCCGCACACTGTCGCCCACACGGGCGATGGCGCGGTTCTTGGCGTGCTCCTCCCGGTCGCCGAGGCTCAGGTAGACCTTCCCGGTCCGCACCGGATGGCTCCCGGCGAAGTCCAGCCAGTCCCGGATCCACAGCGAGGGCGAGGCCGCGGCGATGGCCGCGAAACGGTCCGTCTGCGAAGCCGCCCACAGGGCGAACAGCCCGCCGAGCGAATAGCCGCCCAGAATGACGGGCAAGCGGCCATAATCGGCGTCCAGCGCAGGCAGGAGCGCATCCGTGACATAGCGGAGCGTATCCTCCGCCATCGTGCCCACCCTGGGATCCCGGCTGATGGCCGGATCGGGCCACGGCATCAGGTCCAGGGCCCAGTCGAACACCTGGAACGCCACCAGCACGACGGGCGCGCCGACCGCCGCGGCGACCAGGTCCGCCGTGCGGTCGAAGCCGGCCCGTTCATGCCGCCCCAGCGTCTGCACCAGCAGGAAGCGCGGCGCCTCATCGGCCCGCACGAAGCATTCCCGCCCGGCTATTTCGACGCTGAAGTGACTCATCATTCGGGCCAGACATTGGCCAGCTGCTCGAACACAATGGGAATATAGCTATAAGTATTGTTGTTGATCCCCATCCGGAGCATGATCAGGTTCTTATACGGATTGACATAGAGGATCTGTCCCCGGATGCCCTCGGCATAATAGCCGGGATATGCCGCCTTCGGCTCGCCGACGTGGCCCAGGTCATACCAGTTGAAATGATAGCCGCCGTTGTCTTCGGAATCATATTCGGCCGACTTCCGGATCCACTCTTCGCTCACGATCCGCTTGCCGTTCCACACGCCCTTGTTCAGATAGAGGCGGCCGATCTTGGCCAAGTCCAGCATCGTCAGCGTGATGCCGCCGAAGGCGTGGGCCACGCCGTTCTTCTTGCTGTCCACGTTGACCAGCGCCGGGGATTCCATCCCCAGCGGTTTCCAGATCCGTTCGCTCAGATAATCGATATAGCGCATGCCGCAGGCGCGCTCGACCACGACGCCCAGGATCTGCGACGTCATGCTCTCGTAGCGGTATTCCGTGCCCGGCTCGCAGCGGAACTTCAGGCCGCGGATCTGCCGCATCAGATGGTGTCCGTAGTTCAGGCGCGCCATCGCGTTCAGCCGCTTCAGGTCCTTCAGGGTCAGCGAATAGGTATCGTCGAAATCCAGGCCGCTGCGCATGTTCAGCAGATGCCGGATGGTCAGCTTCTGCCACATCGGATCGCCCTTCTTCAACTCCGGCAGATAATCCGTCACGGGATCGTCGATGCTGCGGATATAGCCGTCGTCCACCGCGATCCCGCACAGGAGCGAGGTGATCGATTTCGACACGGAGAAGACGGTCCCCAGTCGGTCCGGCGTGAAATCGCCCCAGCATTTCTCATAGACGATGCTGTCGTTCTGGATGATCATGATTCCCTGCGTCTTGCTTTTCTTTTCCAGGGCCTCCAGCAGGGTCGTATTCACGTATCTGGGCTCCTGCATGAAGAAATGCAGCGTGTCGATCCACGCGGCGCGCGTCTCCGCCTCCGCAAAGCGGAACACTTCCGGTCCGTTGGGCACCGTATCGTGCGGATGGTTTTCAAAACTGTAGATGTGCGGGCCGTTCGGGCCGTCGGCCCGGTAGCCCCGCACGATGGCGCACGACGCCACGGACATGGCGCACACGGCGAGCAAAGCGATTTTTCCGAATATTCTCATATCATTATCTTAACACGTCGACTGCATCTCAACTATCGGGCCATCCCGCACAACAATCTAATTTTCAATATGATACGGAACCCGTCCAGACTGTAAGAATGTAAAGCCTCTTACACGGTTTTGTAAAAAGGCTTTACAGAATCTCCGACCGGAGAAGTAACGGGTCTACTTCGCCTGGCTTTGCAGGTAGGCCTTGAAGAAGCGGCCCTGCGTGGTGGGCGTGAAGTCCCAGTCGCTGATGAGCATCGGGGACCAGTTGACGTCGAAGCACCACACGGTGAAGGAAATTCCCTTCTGCTCGAAGTATTTGGTGATATGCTCGCCGTAGACGTCGGTGGACATCACGGGGATATGGGCCCCCGGCTCGTCCGCAAGGCAGAATCCGATCTCCGTGCAGATGACCGGGTAGGTGTCGGCCACGAAGCCGAAATCCTGCTCCCACTGCTCCTCCCACGGCTCGGAGCGCTTCATCGGGTACGGATGCGACACATAGGCCACGTTCTCGCGGGCGATGGGCTCCTGCGCCACCGGCGTGAGGTCATAGGCCCAGTTGAAGCCGGCGCACAGGCAGAGCGCGTTGGGATTGTAGGTGCGGACCGTGTCGATGATCTGCTCCTGCAGCTCCTTCCATTCGGTCCAGCTGCAGGACCCCATCCCCGGGCCCGTCACCGTCGGTTCGTTGTACAGCTCGTAGAGCGCGACCGTCGGCTCGTCCTTGTAGCGCTGCGCGACGGTGCGCCAGAACTTGAAGGTCTCCTCCTTGGTGGTATTGTACATCGGAGAGGTGTAGCGCTCGTCCTTGAGGTTGCCGATCGTGTGCCAGTCCATGATGACGTACATCCCGTGCTGCTTGGCCCACTCGATGCCCTGGTCCATGGCCGTGAAGGTCTCCTCCCAGCCCATGGCATTGAGGTTGGTCGGATGGACGGCGAAGCGCACGATGTTGGCGCCCCAGTCGGCCGCAGCCGCGAAATAGCGTTCGTTCCACTGCCCGTCCCGGACCAGCTTGACCGGGTCCGAGAAGCAGAGGCCGCGGAAAATGATTTCCTGGCCCTGCGGGTCGACGAATTTGTTTCCTTTGACTTTGACCCAGCCGTTGCCGGCCGAACAGGATGTGGTCAGAATGAGGGCGGACGCCACGAGGGCGATGGCAGAAAGGCTAATTTTACGCATGGTTATTGTTTTTCGTTCCTTCAAAAATAAGAAAAAAGACCCGAAAAAACACCTATCTTTGTTCTATAAACTGACAAGACAATGAAAACGGTTATCAAGATTCTTGCATTCCTCCCCATATTCCTGTCCGCCTGCACCCCCACCGACGGTTCCTTCCGGCCCGTCCACATCAAGAGCAAGGTCGACGCCGTGCAGCCCGCCACCGGCCTCGTGCTGTGGAGCGACAACGCCGAAGACCGCAACGCCACCTACGGCAAATCCATTTCGCTGGAATACGCCTACTGCCTCCCCTGCCAGGTCGTGACCGGCAAGCAGGGCGAAACGGTCCAGTACGACTGGAGCAGCTTCGACGCCTGGCTCGACGAGGTGGCGTCCCGCAACCACCAGGCGGTGGTGCGCTTCCGCTACGAGTATCCCGGCGACGACAGCGTGGACGGCAATCCCGGCACCACGGCCGTCCCCGACTACATCAAGGGCCTGCCCGACTACCACGAGACCTACAACGAGAACGAAGACGGCGAGACCTGGTATGCCGACTGGACCAACACCGAGCTGCAGTGGTTCACGAAGCAGTTCTACGCCGACTTCAACGCGCGCTACGGCCAGGATCCCCGCATCGCCTTCCTGGAGCTGGGCTTCGGCCACTGGAGCGAATACCACATCTTCGGCACGGTGCTCGATCCGGGCGTCAATTTCCCGTCCGACGCCTACCAGAAGGAGTTCCTGACCTACTTGGACGATGTGCTGGACATTCCCTGGCTCATCTCGATCGACGCCGCCGACAGCTCCCCGGTCGTGGACGACGACCAGCTGATGGCCCTCGGCTTCGGCCTGTTCGACGACAGCTTCATGCACGCGGAGCACGAAGGCGACTACAACGAAGAATGCTGGGACGCCATCGGCGCGGGCACACGCTGGCAGACGGGCCCCTGCGGCGGCGAGATCAGCTACTACACCTCCGCCGACCAGAAGAATTTCCTGAACCCTGCGGGGATGTACGGCGTCACCTGGAAGCAGTCCGCGGCCAAATACCATATTTCCTTCATGATCGCCAACGACGCCCCGCGCGGCACCTACGGCACGGCGCAGCGCTTCAAGGAGGCCGCCCGGGAATGCGGCTATCACTTCCAGTTGACGGCGCTTTCGACGGACGGCGCGAAGACCCGCGCCGAGATCACCAACACCGGCGTCGCGCCCATCTACCGCGACGCGTTCCTGGCGGTCGGCGGCGTCCGGAGCGACGTGTCGCTGAAGAGCCTGCTACCCGGCGAGAAGCGCCAGATCGTCGTGGACAAGGCCACCGACGGCCGCGACGTCACGATCGAGTCCGACTTCATCCTGCCCGGCCAGACCATCCAGTTCGACGCCGACCTGTAGGTCCGGCGTCTATTCTTTCCCGGCCTCGCCCGATGCGTCCGCAAACAGGTCGCGGCCCTTCTCGTAGGCCGTCTGCAGGTTGGCGTCCCAATTCTCCAGGCGGGATTCCAGCTTCTTCGTCATCCCGTCAAAGACGACGAAATCGGACGTCCGCACGCGGTTGAAGAGCCGGTCGCCCAGCATCACTTTCTTCATGCTGTCCAGCAGGCCGAACTGCACCAGCCGCTCCATCCTGTTGCCGGCCGTGACGAGGAAGAGCGCCTTGTCGAGCGTCTTCATCGTCCGCTCGCCATAGGCGAATCCGTACGTCCAGACGCGGTCGAACCAGCCGACGAGCTTCGCCGGCGCCTCCGTCCAGAAGACGGGATAGATAAAAGCGACCGCATCCGCGGCATTGACCTTCGCCTGCTCCGCCAGCACGTCGGCGGCGAGCGGCGGCTCGGTCGTATAGTTCGCATCACGCAGATATTCCTGCTCGGACATGTCCGTCCGGAACCCCATCGCATACAGGTCCGAGAGCACATATTCGTGCCCGGCGTCCACGATGCCCCGGATGAAGGCATCGCGCACGTGGCGCGTGAAGGAATCCTCGGAGGGGTGGCAATACACGATAAATACTTTCATAGCCTGATAATCATCAATCAAATATAGCGAATAATGCTTTCTCGTGCAAGCGCTTGGATTTCCTGCGGGTAATGACTAACTTGGCACAAATAACGGTAACGTTATGAAACGCATTGCTCTTCTTCTGCTCCTGCTGTGCGCTGCCACGCAGCTGCACGCGCAATATGCACCCGTGGACTCGCTCGGGCGCGATACGCGCAACCAGGTCGATGGCCGACGGATCATCCGGACCGGCCAGCGCACCCTGCTCGCAGGCGGAATCGCCACCGTGGCGGGCGGCGCCCTGGTGTCGATCCCGTTTATCTGCAACCGCTTCCAGGACGGCCAGAAGGCCGGGTTCCGGGAGGATATGGCCTCCCCCTTCCTGATGGTCACCGGCGGCGTCATCGCCGCGGCCGGCGTCCTCACGGCACTCTGCAGCATCCCGGTCATCGTGTCCGGACACGGCGTCCTGGCGTCGGACACCTATTGGAAGGACAATGACTACGCCAACCCCGCCCAGCGGGGCTTCGGCGTCATCCTGGACGTCGGCGGATTCGCGAAAGGCCTGCAGGCCAACGCGACGGCCGGCTACCACCTCAACCGCAACCTGTTCCTGGGCGCCGGCCTCGGCCTGTCCTATGATCTGGAAGCCCGCCGCAACGAGGACCTGAGCACCTTGAAGCTGCCCGTCTTCGCCAACATCCGCTTCTCGACGAGCAACCGCCTTTACTCCCCTTTCGTCGGCATGTCAGGCGGCTATGACATCCTGGACAAGGGGCCCTACCTCGGCGCCGACCTCGGTCTGCGCGTGCGGATGGACACCCGGAAGCCGACATCCCTGTGGACTTCCATCTACGGAGACGCATCTGCCAGCTATTTGCATTTCGGCCTGAAATTCGGCTGGGCGTTCTAGGACGCAGACAAAAAGCCCCTGCGGGAATACACGCAGGGGCAAAACCTTAATACTTTCCGGATCAGAAGTTCAGCGCCAACCCGATGCCGTTTCTCGTCGGGCCGACGGAGAGGGAGGACGCGTAAGGTCTGGGCGCGTATCTCACGGAATAGTCGTCCAGCATCGCGTCCAGCTCGCGCTGGCCTTTGCGCCAAAGTTTGATGCCGCCGTAGAGGGTTCCGGCCAGCGAAGCAGCACCGAGGATAGCGACACCTAAGTTTTGACCGAGCGCATAACCCGTCCCGACCAGCAGCGCGGGAGCCAGCAGGCAGGAGAGCGTAACACCCCAGCTTTTGTTAGACGATGCCTTGCGATAGCGGCTGCCATACAGGGACAGCCCGATCTCACGGTCCAGCGGGCGCCAGCGATAGACATTCTTGTCGATCGTAATACTTTTGTTCTGCCCGTCGTCCTCGACAGAAATCTCGTTGCGGTTGCCGTATTCGGGCCAACCATAATTACCCTGGGCGAAGATGCTTCCTGCGACAAAGAGGAAGGCAAGGAGAAAAATAACCTTCTTCATAGCTGTATCATTTTTCCTGCACAGATTTCAAATAACGTGCCCGGATGCGCCGCAGACGTTGATTCCCGCCTATTCCGGCCAGACATTGGCGAGTTCCTCGAAGAGCTCGGGGATGAATGTCGGCTCGGCTGAGTTCAGGCCCAGCCGGACCATGATCAGGTCCAGGTCGGGATTGACGTACAACACCTGTCCCTTGATACCCAGGGCGTAGAAGCCGGGATGCGCGGGCTTTTCCATATGGAAACTGCTCGTATTGTACCAATTGAAATGGTATCCTTCATTGGAGGTATCGTACGCCGTCGACTGGCGGATCCACTCCTCGCTCACGATCCGGCGGCCGTTCCAGACGCCGCCGTGCAGGTACAGGCGGCCGATTTTCGCCAGGTCCTTCAATGCCAGCGAAATGCCGCCGTAGGACTGCGCGACGCCGCGCCTGTCCACATTGACCAGCGCCGGCATCTCCATCTCCAGCGGCTGCCAGACCTTCTCGCTGAGATATTCGGCGTACGGCCGCTGCGTCGCGCGCTCGATCACCACGCCCAGGATCTGCGAGGTCATGCTCTCGTAGAAATGCTCCGTCCCCGGCTCGCAGCGGAACTTCAGCCCGCGAATCTGCCGCATCACGTTGTTTCCGTAGTTCAGGCGTGCGATCGCCATGACCCGCTTGAGATGCTTCAGGTCCAGCGAGTAAGAATCGTCGAAATCCAGGCCGCTCCGCATATCCAGCAGGTGGCGGACGGTCAGCCGCTGCCAGTGCGGATCCTTCTTCAGCAGCTCCGGAAGATAGTCCGTGACGGGGTCGTCGATACTGTGGATAAAGCCTTCGTCGACGGCGATCCCGCAAAGCAGCGAGGTGATCGACTTGGACACGGAGAAAACCGTCGCCAGGCGCTCCGCGGACATGCTGCCCCAATAATGATCATAGACCAGGCTGTCATGCTGGATGATTATGACGCCCTGCGTATAGGGCTTAAAATCAAACGCTTCCGGCAACGAGTACTGCTTGCCGCCCACCTTCACCGCATAGAAATGCAGCGTGTCGATCCATTCCGCCCGGTTGCCCGCCGGGAATGAAAACGCCTGCGCGCCGCGCGCGATCGTATCGCACACGCGACCCTCGTAACTGAAACTTCCCGGCCCGTTCGGGCCGTCCATCCGCAGGCCCCGCAGGACCGCGCACGAGCTCGCCGTCAAGGCGATCAGGGCAATGCAAATAATTCTTCTGAGCATCATTCGACAAATATAACAAAAAATGCCCCCGCGAAAAGTTCGCGGGGGCAAATAATCATTACGTTTCATTATTCTTCTCCAGTATAACGGCCGGCGAAGAGCACAGTGCCGGAGCTCTTTTCGGTAATTAGGTAGAGGAACGGCCGGTCGGCGTGGAAGACGACAAGCTCACCGGGAAGTGCAGCCATCGCATATCCGGCGTGGGAGACGACGGCGGCTTCCGTGCCCGCTTCATCGACCTTGATCACGGTGTCCTGATTGACTTCGTCCAGGCATAATCCTTTCGAAATGCCCGAGAAATCAGCATCTTCCGTAAAGGCAGACATCATTCCCATCGAAGAAAGCATGCTATTGAGCCCGGCGTGGTACCGGGTCTCAAACCGGGGCAGCCAAAGGTCCACCTGGCATGTGACCATCGACTGCTCGAAAGCTTCCCAGCTCTCCGCGTCCAGCGCGGCGGTCACGTCCGCGAGGGTCTTCCCGTCTGACGGCAGGATGACGGTCATCGAGAAGGCACCGTTGCCATAAGGCAGCCGGACCGCCCGGAAGAGGTCGTTGTCCTGATAGAGGAAATCGTGCTCGTTCTTCATCATACTCATCCATTTGGCGACGCCGGAGGCCGTCAAGAAAGGCTCCACCTTCGTATTTTGCACCGGGAACTTCACACTCCACTCGCTCTTGAAATACATCGCGTTCAGCAGGCACACTGTCGCCTTCCGCGAAATCATGTCGACGATCTTCGGGATCATGCCGTTCGTGCGGGCGGAACACCACTTGTTGATCTGATCCGCACCCCCGCCGGAGGAAACATCGAAGATTTCGGCTTCATAATACTTCTTGATCACTTCGCGGTACGAAGCCTGGTACATGAAATTGCCTTTGACGGCAAAGGCGTCCGCGATGGCCAGCCGGGTCTTCCGGTCCAGGCCGGGAAGCTGCTTGAGCATGGCCTGGCAGTATTCATTCACCGCATCCACCTCCCCGGCGCCATAGCCGAGCACGCCGGCGATCTCGTCGGCCGTCGCGCCCCGCGCGCCGTTCAGCATCATGCCCAGCAGGAACTGCGCGCTGAGCGGAGAGACCATGAAACTCCCCTCCCCCACGGCGCTGACGCGGTCGAGGAAATCGAAGGCGAAATTGTTGCCTGCCCGGGCGAATTCCCGGGATTTGGTGGAAAGCTCAAGGCTCTTGTAAGGGTTGTCCTTGTTTCCCATCTTTTCGCAGGATGTGGTCCCAGCGATCAATGCGGCCACAGCGGCGGCCATCAGTACGAAGTGTTTCATTTTTAAAGCGTTGTTTGAATGTTATTTTCCAATAGTGAACCGGAGGCCTGTCGCGATGGTGAACGACAGCGGCGTGGCGGTCCGGTAGGTGTCCAGCACCCGACGGTTCGACGGGGCCGTCCAGCTCAGTTCGGGCTCCACATAGAGCCCCAGGCGGCGGGTCAGGTTGAACTGGATGCCGCCCGCGCCGAGCAGGGAGAAGGCGAAGCCGTCCCTGCGGACCGGCTGGCCGTCCAGCGTGGCGCGCACGCAGGCGTCCACGGAGAAACCTCCGCCCAGATAGAGATCCAGCCAGCGGCTGGAGGCAAGCGTCCAGTCCAGCCGCATCGGGATGCCGATATAATGGGCGGCCTGCATGGCGTCCGCACCGGTCAAATATCTGTAATGGGTCTTGTACAGGCTATATTCGAGTCCCGTCGTGACGGCCAGGCGATCGGACACGGGGATCCGCGCCGAGAGCCCCGCCTTCAGCGGGAAGAGGAAAGTCGTGGAAACGATGGTCCCCCGCCCCGTCACCGGATGTAGGATACCCTTTCCAGGATCCATATAACCATACCCCACCGGTGCGTACTCCTTCTGGGGTTTGGAAGGATTGACCAGCATGGCGGCCGCGGCAAGCAGCGTGGTGCCGCCGACAATGCCGGCAGCCTTGCCGACAGACATCTTCACGGTCTTCCGGGAGGTCTGGCTGTTCTGGAGGAAAGTGGCGATGTCCTCCGGGACGAACGGCACGACCACGGCTTCCGCCTGGTTCAGCGCCGTTTGGTCCTGTTCGGAATCCCCTGCATCGCAACTACCAGACGGCTCTTCTGTCTCCCCAGGAGCAGGCTGCGCGGGCTGAACGGCCGGCGCGGGCGTCACGGCCGGGCGGGCGGCAGGCCGCCTGGGCGCCTGCGGCGCCGCGGCCTGGGCGACGAGGGACGGCTGCGCCGCGGGGGCTTCCGCAACCGCGGAAGAATCCGGCGCAGCGGGCGCGGCGACCGGCGGCTGCTGGACGATGCGGATGCCCTCGTCGGGCACCGCAGGCCGCCAGAAGAGCAGCACCGCCGCCAGCACGGCGGCGACGCCGGCCAGGGCCCACGCCGCCGCGAAGCGCGGCCGCGGGCGGACCGCCCCGGCGCCGTCGCGAAGGGCGCGGAACTCGGCAAGACTGCCCTCCGGAAGGCGGCTTTCGTAGCCCTCCAGCTTGTCTTTCGCTATGTCTTCCCAGCGTCTCATCGTTCCTTCAAATAGTGTCTGATCTCTTCTTTCAGTTGTTTTTTTGCTTTCGCCAGCGCGCTGGCCGAGCCTTTCTCGGTGATACCCAGCGCTTCGGCTATTTCCTTGTGTGAATAATCGTCGATACAGTAAAGATTGAAAATGGTCCTGCGGACGTCAGGCAGCCTTGAGATCCATTCCAGGAGTTTCTCCTCCGGAATCCTCTCCATCTCCTCTTCCGTCGGGTCCGGGATGTCTTCGTGCGCCCGGAAGTCCAGGGAAACGGTGCGCCACCGCTGCCGCCTGACCTGGTCGAGCGCCTTGTTGATGGCGATCCGGCAGATCCAGGCGTACAGGGAACCCTTGCCACAGTATTTGAATGTACGGATCCTGTCGAGTGCCTGGATGAGCGCCTCCTGCATCAGGTCCTTGGCGTCGTCGGCGTCTCCGAGATAGCGTCGGCAGAGTGTGTACACCCTGGCTGCATATCTCGTATACAGCTCGTCTTCCGCCAGTCTGTCCTTCGCGCAGCAGGCCTCGGCCAGCGCCTGCTCATCCAGTTTTTTATACACTCACAGGGTCGTTTGGATCTTTAAAGATACAAACAAATACTTTTTTGAAGTTTTTCTTTTCTGAACTATCGTTTTTTCAATTCATACGTGTCTGCCACTTCGCCCGCATCATCCAGCTTTTTCAGGGTCATCCTGTCGCCGTCCAGCGAGCCCAGATAGCGCGGGCCACGTGCGGAATCACCCCATCTTTCGTACAAGGAGAAATCCTTGTCGTCATTCCAACGGGTTTCGTAAATATGACGGTTGGCGCCCAACAGTCCGGCAATTCCCGTCTCAATATAGCACTCCATGCCGGCGCGCCAGAAATAGACGGCCATCACCATCGTGTGCTCTTCCGTCTCTCCGGTCGTGTTGTTGATCATCTCCACCGGGAACTCGCCGTAATACACGGGAGGCTGTGTCTGCTGCGGCGCATCCAGGGAGCAGGAACTGCTCAACAGGCAGAGCGCTCCGAGGGTCGCGATTGCTAATCTTCTACTCTTTTTCATAATCGTATTCTGAGGTTTCTGCCATTAAAACGCGCCAGAATGCAGAATACGTCCCGGAAAAAGAAAAATTATTTTTCAATCGCAGAAGCTTCTGATCACTTCTCGCCCAGCACGCACCAGCGTACGACGGGAATGCGCTTCAGCAGCTCATAGAGCAGCGGCGAGAGCGTGAACACCGCCACCGTTAGAATGGCATACATCGCAAACGGAGGCAACTGGGTGTACGTTTTCATCATATAACCCAGGCTCGCCACGACTAAATAATGCACGATATAAAGACCGAAGCTGGAACGGGTCATGTACCCGGCGAAGGCTCCGGTCTTGTCGAATTTCGCCTTGAACCAGCCCATCATCGCCAGGCACATCAGCCAGCCATAGAGGCAGTTCAGCGGACCGCCCAGGTACTGCGGCGTGGTATTGTCCTGGCCGAAGGTAGTCACGACCAGCACGCCGCCCGCCACCACGGCGCAGCCCATCAGCGGCGCCCAGAGCTTGCCGAGCAGGTCCTGGACCCGGTCGTGCGAGAAGACGAAATAGCCGATCAGGAACTGCAGGAAATAGAACAGCGGCTTATAGAGATTGACCAGCCCGTCCAGCGACTCCGGGCGCGGATGCGCGATCATCGTCTGCATCCCCAGCCAGAACAGCACGCCCAACAGGATGACGGGAGCGATGCCGATCTTGCCGCACCAGTTCCGGAAGCGGTCGCGGGCGTCCAGCTTCCGCACCAGCAGCAGGAGCAGGGAGAAGAGCCACAGGTCCTGGATGAACCAGAGTGGTCCGGTGCCGCTGACGGCCCACAGCATGAACTTGAAAGGCTGCGGCACGTTGACGAGCTCTTCGGCATTTGCCACGGCCGTGTTGAAATAGCCCGTCATCCACTGGAAGACGAACAGGCCGACGGTCGCGGGCACCAGCAGCTTCCGCGTCCGCGCGCGGAACCATTCCTTCGCGGGACGCTTCTCCAACGCATACCGGGCGCTGACTCCGGCCAGCAGGAACAGCAGCGGCATGAACCACGGATACAGGATATACATCACGACATCCTGGTACTGCGGGCCGTCGCCGAAGCCGCCGATCCCGCCGAAGACGCCTTTGTTGTTGTAGAAGTATATGACGTGGTAGAACAGCACCAGGAGCACCGTCACCCAGCGAAGGTTGTCGATCCAATGCTTTCTCATCTCGACAGGCCCTCCATCACCTGGTCCACGGCGCTCTGGAAAATCTCCGTCTTGACCAGCGCCATCCCCCGCTCGTCGCCGACCATCAGCAGGGCGTCGCCCGGTTTGATACCGTACTTATTGCGCGCATCGCGCGGGATCACGATCTGACCCTTGTCCCCCACCTTCACGACACCGAAGATGTACTTGCCTTCTTGCTCTTGCATTTTCTTACTTGTTAGAAATTTCCCACAAATATAACATTTCACCCTAAATCCCCCAGAAATTGCTGCAAATTTCGGGAGACGATATTTGGAAGAATTGTCTATCTTTGCAGCCCGATGGAACTGAAGAGACGCATATTTTCCGTATTGCTGCTGGCCATATTCCTGCCGGCGCTGGTCGCGTCTTCGGTGCACAGACACCACCCGGAGGCCCACGAAGGGACCGTCGAATGCGTTGACTGTCACCACCAGTCGGGACATCTCGCTTCGGGCGCCCAGGGCCTCGACGAGTGTCTGCTCTGTCAGTTCCTGGGACTTCCTTTCGTCGTCGCGCTCCTGGCGGCCGCCCTGCCGCTTGACCGCCGGGTAGAAGCCTTCTACGGCTTCCTGCGCCAGCGCGTCAGCGCCGTCGGCCTGCGGCAAAGCCGCTCCCGCGCTCCCCCCGTTCCGGTATTGTCTACCTAATCCGATCGTCCCGCGCCGCTCCGGCGCGTCAGGACGGCCATGTCAACAATACCAACAGGAAAGAATATGATTGCAACCTTTCTGGCTGCCGTCATGTTGATGCAGGCTCCCGACTCCACGGAAGTCCTGGGCGCCGCCTCCGTCTATGGAGAATCGCAGCGCCAGGAACTGATGCACATGTCGCTGAACAGCATCGACATCGGCCGGAACTATATCGAAAACAACTTCTCAGGGACGCTCATCCAGAGTCTGAGCTCCATTCCCGGCGTGCAGGCCCGCGCCATCGGCTCCGGGCAGTCCAAGCCCGCCATCCGCGGCCTGGGCTTCAACCGGATCGTCGTGGCGGTGGACCGCATCAAGCACGAAGGGCAGCAATGGGGCGACGACCACGGGCTGGAGATCGACCAGTTCGCGGTGGACCGCGTGGAGGTCGTCAAGGGCCCGGGGGCGCTGATGTACGGCTCCGACGCCATCGGCGGCGTGCTCGGGATCTATACCAATTACCTGCCGACCGCGCCCGTCGAGGGCCGCGTCAACCTGTTCGCGCGGAGCAACAACCTCGCGCTCGGGCTGTCCGCGCGGCTGCAGGGCCGCCGGAACCATTTCTACTGGCGGCTCAACCTCACCGGGACGGACTACTCGGACTACCGGGTCCCCGCGGACGAGATCGAATACTACTCCTACCGCATTCCCCTGAAAGACGGGACGCTGCGCAACACGGCCGGCCGGGAGCGGGACGCTTCCCTCACCCTCGGCTATGCCGGGCCGCGCTTCCGCAACGATTTCCGGGTATCGGAGGCGTGGAGCAAGAGCGGCTTCTTCGCCAATGCGCACGGGCTGGAGGTGCGCCTGTCGGACATCGACTACGATGCCTCGCGGCGCGACATCGACCTCCCCTGGCAGAGCGTGAGCCACCTGACGGTCCACGACCACGCGCATTTCCACGCGGAGCGTGTGACGCTGGACGCGGACCTCGCCTGGCAGCTCAACCACCGCGAGGAGCGCTCGGAGCCCGTCTCGCACGGCTATATGCCGCGCCCGGCGGACGACCGCGAGCGTGTCTTCCACAAGCACACGCTCACGGGCAAGCTGGGCGCGAAGTTCGACCTGTCCCCGCGGCACCAGCTGCAGGGCGGGCTCGACGCCGAATGGCAGCACAACCGGCGCGACGGCTGGGGATTCATCATCCCGGACTTCGAGACGCTCGCCGGCGGCGCGTTCCTAATCGACAGATATACGGTATCCAAGGCGCTGAATTTCAACGCCGGTGTGCGCTACGACCACGTCCGCACGGACATCCACAGCTACACGGACTGGTTCACCACGCCCGACGCGGCAGGCACGCCGGTCTGCAAACAGCGGTCCGGCGACCTGCAGCGCCGCTTCGACAGCTTCACCTGGTCGGCCGGCGCCGCCTGGAGCCCGGGCCGCTGGGTGCTCAAGCTCAACGTGGGCAAGAGCTTCCGCGTCCCCATCCCCAAGGAGCTGGGCGCGGACGGCGTCAACTACCACATCTTCCGCTACGAGAAAGGCGCGCCCGACCTGGCGCCGGAGCAGTCCTACCAGGTCGACGCCGGCATCAACTGGCTCGGCGGACGCCTCTCCCTGCGGCTGGACCCGTATTTCAACTGGTTCCCCAACTACATCTACCTCAATCCGGGTTCGAACTACTACGAAGGCCTGCAGATGTACACCTACACGCAGGCGGAAGTGGTCCGGGCCGGATTCGAGGCACAAGCCACCTGGCAGGTCGCCAGCTGGCTGGAGCTGGAAGCCAAGGGCGAATACCTCTGGCAGCGCCAGCTGTCCGGCGCGAAGAAGGGCTACGCCCTCCCCTTCTCGCCGCCCTGGCGCGCCGATGTGTCGGCAAAGTATTCTTTCCTGGACGACGGTTTCGTCTCACTCGGCGTGCGCATCGCAGGCCGGCAGGACGAGATCGTGCCTCCCGAAAAGCCAACCGACGGTTGGTACACCCTCAATCTCTCGGCGGGAAAGGAATTCCCGCTCGGGAAGACTCTTTTGAAAGCCGGCCTGCAGGTCGAGAACCTGCTCAACCGGCGCTACTATGACCACACGAGCTACTACAGGCTCATCGGAGTCCCCGAACCGGGGCTGAACGCATCCCTGATGCTGGGACTCGAATTTTAGCAAAATGAAAAACATGAAAGCAACATCCATCCTCTCCATCTTTGCAGCAGCCACTGCCCTCATCCTCTCCGCCACCTCCTGCAACAAAGAGGAGAACCCCGCCAAACCCACCGTCACGCTCACGGAAGTGGGTCACGACAACAGCAAGACCGCCATGCGCGGCGACGACATGCACCTGGAGGCGGACATCCTCGCGGAAGGCCTGATCAAGCGGATCGACGTTGAGATCCACCTGGAAGACGGCGACTTCGAGATCGAGAAATCCTATACCGAAGGCAAATACGTCGGCGTGAAGAACGTCGAATTCCATGAGCACATCGACATCCCCGCCGAGGCTCCGCTCGGCGAATACCACCTGCATTTCACGGTCACGGACCAGAAGGGCCAGACGACGACCGTCGAGACGCACATCGAGGTGGTCGAATTCGACGCGGACCACGACCATGATCACGAACACGAGCATGAAGATTAAGACCCCCATCACCCTGATGCTGCTGTGCGCGCTCTGCGCGTGCGGCAGCTCTTCCAAGGAGCAGGACAAGGTCCCGCCCGAAATCATCCCCATCGGCGACTACGCGTCGCCGCGCAACTGCCAGGTGTTCCGGCGTGGCGGCACTTTGCCCTTCGCCTACGCCTTCGGCGACAACGTGGAGCTGGGCTCCTTCAACCTGGAAATACACAACAACTTCGACCATCACACACACAGCACGGAAGCCGGCGAATGCAAGCAGGATCCTGTGAAAGAACCGGTCCATCCCTGGATCTTCAACCAAGATTATCCGATTCCGGCTAACCTGGACTATTACGAATCGGAGATCGACATTCCCATCCCGACGGACATCGATCCGGGGGAATACCATTTCATGATCCGCGTCACGGACGCCTCCGGGTGGCAGCAGCTCCGCTCGGTCAGCATCCGGATCGCAGAATAGGATTACAGGGTATAGACCAGGACCGTATCCGCCTTCGTCTTCCTGCGCCCGTCGTCCGGATCCGCTTTGGAATCCGTCCGGCCGTAGCGCTCGCAGATCGGGCGGATACTTTTTACGACGACCGGCGTGAACAGGCCGTTCTTGGTATAGAACTCGTCCGTATCGCCACGGTAGAAGACGGCGTGGATATACTGCCCTGCGGCGTTCCGGAACACCAGGACGCAATTCTCCGGCAGCTCCACCTTCTTCAGCTCACGGAACTCGCACGGATACGTGGCCTGCAGGGTCAGGAAACAGTCGAAAAAGGTATTGAGCTGGTTACCGTCGGTGAATGTCGTGTTCCGGGTGATGACGGGCGCGGGGTCGATGCCCGCCCGGTCCAGCAGCAGGTTCAGCGCATAGAAGATGCAGGTCTGTCCGTTGTTCATCAGCGTCCCGGAGGTTTTCATCCGCTGCAGCGAATCGACCAGCGCGGCAACCTCCGGCTCCCCCAGCCCGTCGATCCGGACCTCGAAGCGCTGGAAGGGCGCCAGGCGGCTCTCCACCTCAAGCATCGTCTTCCCGTTGTAATCGTAGGTGAATACGGGGCGGCGCTCTTTGAAACAGAGCGTGTCCCGGCCGAAAAAAGCCATGAAATAGCGGTAGGCCAGGGTATCTTTCTCTTCGGGTACATACTCCTCGATCCGGTCGAAGCGACGCACCAGCGAATCCCGGTATGCGCCGTCCAGGAGCGACTGCACGCCCATCCGGTCGCTCCCCATCAGGAGCGGACTCTCCCGGCCCTTCCTCTGGGGGACGAAATCGTTCGTGAACGTCTCGCGGATCTCCGGCAGGAGTTCCTGGGCATCCGCAGCAATGCCGCCCAGCGTCAGCAGGAAGGCGGCGAAGGCAATCGTAGCAAGTCTCGCAGGTTTCATTTCCGAAAAATAACGATTCTCAGCAAAATCTCAAAAAAATGCCGCCCTCGGTTTCAAATCACGGGTCTGGATCTGGACCGGGGGCGGCGGGAAGCTTGACAGTTTACCGGTTAAGCAATGTTTTCCATTGTCTAAGACAGGTTATCCATAGCTTCTACTTCTTGACGGTGTCCACCACGATGCGGATCTGTCCGGTAGGAGTCACCCAATATCTTTCCACACTCATATCCTTCCGGGCAAAGACCTTATGCGGATTCAGGGCCTCCACGCCGTCGGGCAGTTTGACCGAGAAATAGCCGTCGGCATCCGTTTCCGTCATGACGACGGTGCGACCGCACTGGTCGGCTACCGGCATCACCATTTTGACACCTGCGACCGGTTTGCCGTCCTTGTCGGACACAAAACCGCGCACATTCTTGGCATTCAACATCACAGTGCTCATCAGAGCAACAACCAAAAGGACAATAATACGTTTCATAATGTTAAGTTTTTAGGATTTGATTAAGTTTATAATTTTCGTTTAAGTTCAAGCTTTTCAGAGTTTAAGTTCAGGTCAGGGTCTTTCAAAGTCTAAGGTCGAGTTTTTCAAAGTTTAAATCCGAGTCTTTCAAAGTTTAAGTCCAGGTCAAGTTCTTTCATGTTTCTATTATAACCCATCGTTTATTTTATGTCTGCTTTCGCTGACGACTGTTCCTTAAACATCCCCCGTGCCAAACTTGCAACTATTTGTATATTAATTATTTACAAGAACGTAAAAAGTGTAAAGCCCACTTTACAACTTTACATTTTTCTGTAAAATTTCACTTTACACTCCCCTTTATTTACAACCCCGCCATCAGCCTCCCCGCCTCCCAAATAACTGCTTCACCACCTGCACCTCCCGCCGGCGGGCACAACAAAGGCTGAAACGGGCAAGGCGGACCGGATGATGGAGAATTGGCGGAGTTTTGTTATCTTTGGATCTGTAAAGACACAACGAACAACACCTGGTTTTTATCTGCTATGGAAGGAGAATATCCTTTTCGAGAAATACAAATAGCCTATGTTTGACGTCATCAAGATAGCCGACACCACCGAGAATGGCCTGCGGAAGGCCTCGTTCCTGACCTGCGGGGCCGTATGCTCGCAGCAGATCGACATCGACCTGGAGGGCGACGTGGTCCGCCGGGTGCAGTACACCGGCGGCTGCCACGGCAACACGCAGGGCGTCGCCTCGCTCTGCGCGGGCATGAAGAAGGACGACGTGATCGCCCGCCTGGAAGGAATCGACTGCAAGGGCCGGGGCACCAGCTGCCCGGACCAGCTCGCCCGCGCGCTGAAGGCCCTGTAACATGTTCAAGGTCAGCGATATTATTACTACCCCGCCGGCGGAATTCTCGACCGAGCTGCAGCGGCAGGTCTATGCGACTTTCGCGGAACGCGGCATCCCCTTCGGGCGCGTGGACACGGATCCCGGCCTGACGATGGAGGACTGCCAGCATATCGATGCCAAGATCGGCGTGCGCATCGTCAAGACCATCTTCGTGTGCAACCGCCAGCAGACGGAGTTCTACCTCTATGTCACGACAGACGACAAGCCGTTCGTGACGCGCAACTTCTGCGGCGCGCTGGGCATCCCGCGCGTGTCGTTCTCCTCGGCGGAGAAACTCTGGGAGCTGACCGGCGTGGAGGTGGGCGCTACCACCATCCTGAGCGCCATCCTGCCGCAGGCCGCGGGCGTCCATCTGGTGATGGACCGCGGCGTGGCGGAGAGCGAATGGTTCGCCTGCACCGACGGCACGGCCACGTGCTTCGTCAAGCTCCGCACGCGCGACCTGCTCGACAAGTATCTGAAAGACAGAGAGCTGACCCTCATCGACTAGCTTCCCGTGCGGCGCGTCATCTTCCATATTGACGTGAATTCCGCCTTCCTCAGCTGGTCGGCGGTCAAGCTGCTGCAGGAAGGACAGGCGGACATCCGCCTCGTGCCCTCGGTGGTGTCCGGCGACCCCAGCGACCGCCGGAGCATCATCACGGCGGCTTCCATCCCCGCCAAGGAACTGGGCATCAAGACGGCGCAGCCCGTCTCGATGGCCCTGCGCACCTGCCCCTCGCTGGTGATCGTCCGGGGCGACTGGGACTGGTACAAACGCTGCTCGCACGGCTTCATCGAGATCTGCCGCAGCTACTCCCCCGTCCTCCAGCAATTCTCGATCGATGAATGCTTTATCGACATGACCTTCCGTCTGGCGGGGCGCGACCCGGTCGAGGTCGCCACGCAGCTCAAGGAGCAGATCCGGCAGACGCTCGGCTTCACGGTCAACGTGGGCGTGGGCTCCAACAAGCTGCTCGCCAAGATGGCCTCCGACTTCGAGAAGCCGGACAAGGTCCACACCCTCTGGGAAGAAGAGGTCCCGCAGAAAATGTGGCCCCTGCAGGTGCGCGACCTGCTCTGGGTGGGCAAGAAGACGGAAGCTCGGCTGGTTGCCAACGGGATCAGGACCATCGGCGACCTGGCGAAGCTCGGCCTCGGTTCGCTCTCGCAGCTGGTCGGGCAGAAATTCGCCCTCCAGCTGCACGAGAACGCCAATGGCCACGACGACTCCCCCGTGGAGACAGAGACCTCCGAGGCCAAGAGCTACAGCGCGGAGCGGACTTTCCGGGAGGACCTGTCCGACCCGAAAGACATCGACCGCGCGCTGTTCAACGTGGCCTGCATCGTGGCGCACCGCATCCGCAAGGACCATTTCCGCGCGTCCACGGTGTCCGTTTTCGTCAAGTATAAAGATTTCAGCGTCAGCCAGAAACAATGCCAGCTGGCGCAGCCGACCGACATCACCGCGCTGATTCTCACCGATGCGCGCCGCATCCTCGCCGAGGCGTGGGACGGCGTCACCCCCATCAGGCAGGTCGGCCTCGGCGTGAGCAAGCTCACACACGAAGCCGCCGAGCAGATGTCGCTGTTCGAAGATCCGAAGATGGATTTCTACCGGGAATGGGACCGGCAGTATGACGCGAAGCACACCCGCGAAGGGCGGATGAGCCGCGAAGAATTCGACAAGTCCCTTAAGCGTTGACGGGGAGATCCTTCTCCGTCAGGCAGCGCAGGCCGCCCTTCTCGATGACCTCCCGGGCCTTGTCGGCCTGGTCCGTCCGGAAGACGAGGATGCCCCTGCCATCGATCAGGAACGCATACATGTAGGTGATGCCGACCCCGGCGCCGCTGAAACGGCCGACCACGTCGGCCGCCCCGCCCGGCTGGTTGTCCAGCTCGACGGCGAAGACATCGGAGATGGCGACAGCCACGCCGACCGCCTTGAGCTCGCGGCAGGCGCGGTCGGGCTCGCTGCAGATGATCCGGAAAATGCCGTACTCCGCCGTGTCGGCGATCGTGCAGGCAATGATCTGGATCCGCAGCTGCTTGATCAGCTCGAGGACCTTCTGCAGCGTCCCGGACTGATTTTCGATGAAGATGGACAATTGTCTGATGGTCATAGTATTCTGGATCAATAGAGTTTGCGTTTGTCGATCACGTGGGTGCTCTTGCCCTGGCTGCGCTCGATGGTGCCCGGCGCCTTGATCTGGACCTTGGCGTTGATGCTCAGCACGCTGCGGAGCTTGTCGGCGAAGCGCTTCTCCAGCTCGGAGATGGCGGCCGGCGTGTCGAGCGTGGCGTTGAAGTAGTCGGGCCGGAGCTCGACCTGCACCATCAGGGTGTCGAGGTTGTTGACGCGGTCCACGATGAGCATATAGAGCGGAGCGAACTCCTCCATCGTCAGCACCACGCTCTCCACCTGGGACGGGAAGACGTTGATGCCGCGGATAATGAGCATGTCGTCCGTGCGGCCCTGGATGGCGGACATCCGCACGTTGGTGCGCCCGCAGGGGCAGTCGCCCGGCAGCAGCGAACAGAGGTCGCGCGTGCGGTAGCGCAGCACGGGCATGCCCTCCTTGGTGAGGGTCGTGAAGACCAGCTCGCCCGTCTGCCCGAGGGGCAGCGGTTCGAGCGTGACCGGGTCGATGATCTCCGGGAAGAAATGGTCCTCGTTGATGTGGGAGCCGTTCTGCTCGTCACATTCGTAGCTGACGCTCGGGCCCATGATCTCGCTCAGGCCGTAGATATTGAATCCCTTCAGGCCCAGGCGGTTCTGGATCTCCGTGCGCATGTTTTCGGTCCACGGCTCGGCACCGAAAGCGCCGATGCGGAGCTTGATTTGGTCTTTGGTGATCCCCAGCTTGTCCATCGTCTCGGCCAGGTACAGCGCGTACGAGGGCGTGCAGGCGATGCCCGAGATGCCCAGGTCGCGGATCAGGCGGGCGTGCTTCTCGGTGTTGCCGGTCGAGGCGGGCACGACGGAAGCGCCAACGGTCTCCACGCCGTTGTGCGCGCCGAGGCCGCCCGTAAAGAGTCCGTAGCCGTAGGACACGGAGAAGATGTCGTCGCGCGTGACGCCGAACGAAGTCAGGCTGCGCGCCATGCACTCGCTCCAGATGCTGATGTCCTTGCGGGTGTAGCCGACGATGGTCGGGTTGCCCGTGGTGCCGGAAGAGGCGTGGATGCGGATGATTTCGCTCTGCGGGGCGGCCTGGAGGCCGAAGGGATAGTTGTCCCGCAGGTCCTTCTTGGTCGTGAACGGCAGCTTGGTGATGTCGTCGATCGTCCGGATGTCGTCCGGCGAGAGGTCCATCTCCTGCAGTTTGTTGCGATAGAAGGGCACGTTGTGATAGACGTACTCGACGATCTTGTGCAGGCGCTTGCCCTGCAGCTCGCGCATCTGCTCGCGGCTCATGCACTCTTTGGTGGGATTCCAGATCATATTACACTACTTGCTAACGGATTTCTGACTGTGGTCCAGGCCCAGGTCGAACGCCTGGAGGTTCGCCGCCACGACGGCTTCGCCCTTGGCGGCGAACACGCGCGCGATGGCCGCGCGCAGCTGCTCCGCATCGAGCAGGCCGAGGAACGGCGCCGCCATCCCGAGCAGGATCATATTGGCGCTCTTGGGCAGTTGCTGCTCGCGGGCGAGCGCGTCGATGTCCAGCCGCACCACGTGCGGGAGCGCGTCCAGTTCGGCCAGCAGGGCCGATTCTTCGGGATAATTGGGGATGTTGACGAACGGATGCGAGGCCGAGACGACGACCCCGTCGGGGGCCAGGTACGGCAGGTAACGGAGCGCCTCCATCGGCTCCATCGAGATGATGAGGTCGGCCTGTCCGAGCGGGATCAGGTCGCTGCAGATGGCGTCCGTGGCCAGGCGAAGGTCGCTCTGGACGTCGCCGCCACGCTGGCTCATGCCGTGCACCTCGGCCTGCTTGAGCTGCAGGCCCGCCGCCGTGGCGGCCTCTCCGATCACGGTCGCGATGGTGAGGATTCCCTGTCCTCCCACGCCGGAGAGTTTGATATCGCGCTTGTTCATGCTTCTTTCGCTTTTTTCTGACGGAGCTTGCGGCCCAGGGTCTGCATGCACTCGCGCTGCGGGATGATGACGGACACGCCGCGGTATTCGATCTCCTCGCGGATGATGCGGGTGATCTCGTCCATGTTCTTGGGCAGGGGCACGACCACGTGCAGGTGTTCGCGCTCCACGCCGAGGGCCAGGCAGATGGCTTCGTATTTGTGCGTGCCGGCCGAATCCTGGCCGCCGGTCATCGCCGTGGTGAGGTTGTCGCTGATGATGACCGTGATGGCGGAGCCGTCGTTGACGGCGTCCAGCAGGCCGGTCATGCCGGAGTGCGTGAAGGTGGAGTCGCCGATCACGGCGATGGCCGGGTGCACGCCGGCGTCCGCGGCGCCTTTGGCCATCGTGATGGAGGCGCCCATGTCCACGCAGGTGTCGATGGCGCGGAACGGCGGCAGCGCGCCGAGCGTGTAGCAGCCGATGTCGCCGAAAATGCGGGCGTCAGGGTACTCGGCGGCCACTTTGTTGAGCGCCGCATAGACGTCGCGATGCCCGCAGCCCTGGCAGAGCTGGGGCGGGCGCGGGGCGAGGTTGTGCGCATTCGCGAAAGCGGGACCGCCCGGCTGGCCGAGGGCCCGGGCCACGCAGTCCGGCGTGAGCTCGCCCGTACGGGGCAGCTCGCCGGTCAGGCGGCCCAGGACAGGATATTCCTGTCCGAAGATGCCGCGGACCTGCTCCTCCACGAAGGGCTGGCCGTCCTCGACGACCAGGATGCGGCCGCATTGCGCGGCCAGCTTCCGGACCTGACGGACGGGCAGCGGATATTGCGAGACCTTGAGGACCGGGATGCCGGCGGGCGCCGACTCCCGGACATAGTTGTATGCGATACCCGCGGCAATGACGCCCAGGGGCGTCCCTTCCACATACCCGACCTGGCCGGGCAGTTCCAGGCTGTTGCGGGCGGAGCGCTCGGCGCTCGCCGCGATCTCCGCCTGCTTCTCCACGAGCGAGGCATACTGGCGGCGTGCATTGCCGGGCAGGAGCACCCAGCGGGTGCGCTCGTCGTCCGGCGAGAGCGCGTTCTGCGCCTGCGCCTCCCCCACTGCAACGGCGGCGCGGGAGTGCGCCAGGCGCGTGACCAGGCGCATCAGCACCGGGAGGCGGAGCGACTCGGAGAGCGCGAACGCCTCGGCGACCATCTCGTAGGCCTCCTGCTGATTGGAGGGCTCGAAGACGGGCACCATCGCGAATTTGCCGTAGAAACGGGAATCCTGCTCGTTCTGCGAAGAGTGCATCGAGGGGTCGTCGGCCGCCAGCACCACCAGGCCGCCTTTCACGCCCGTGACGGCGGCGTTGACGAAGGCGTCGGCGCAAACGTTCATCCCCACGTGCTTCATGCACACCAGCGCCCGCTTGCCGGCATAGGACATACCCAGCGCGGCCTCCATCGCGGTCTTCTCGTTGGTGCACCAACGGCTCCGCACCCCGCGCTCACGCGCGAGCGGGCTCTTCTGGATGTATTCTGTGATTTCGGTCGATGGCGTGCCGGGATAGGCGTAGACACCGGACAGACCGGCGTGCAAAGCACCCAAGGCAACGGCCTCATCGCCCAGAAGCAATCTTTTTTCAGACATAATACGCTTAACTAACCGGAACAAATATAAGTTATTCCGGTCAAGAAAGCAAGAGTCCCGGAGGCTTTGTTACTCTTTCTTCAGACGGCCCAGGGCGTGCTCGAGGCTCTCGGTCGGCTCGATGATGTTGTAGTCCTTCCAGAAATCCGGATCCAGATAGGCCTGGGTCTTGTCCGCCAGGGTCTCGGTGCTGCGGAAGGCCTCCTTGCGCTCGATCGGCACGGCCTCAGCGCCGCTCAGGCGGTTGGTCACGACCATCTCCGCGATCGCGGTGAACTCCGTGCTGAAGAGGCGCCTGCGGGCGTCGCAGTTGAAGCGGAACACGGTGCGGGCGTAGCTCAGGCGGATCTTGCCGTCCTCGCGCTTGTAGTTGAGCAGCAGCGACATCTCCTTCGGCTTGAAGCGGATGTCCATGGGTTTGCTGACCAACATCGCGCGTGTGGCCTTGGCGGCGTCGGAGACGTCCAGGCTCAGCTCGATGCGGGAAAACGCCAGCGTCTCCTGGTCGATGTAGACGGTGCCGTAGTGCAGGGCGAACTCCGCCTCCACCTTCGGCTCCAGGCGGATGACGAACTGCCGGCGGCCGTCCAGCATCACGGGAGACAGCAGCTCCAGGCTGTACATCTCAAGATATTCCGGGTCGAGAACCATGTCGCGCGTCTTGACCAGGTCGAGGTCGACGGCCTGCACGGGGCCGCCGAGGACCTTGACCGCGAGGGTGTCGGACAGGCGCGGACTGCGCAGCAGGCGGCTCTTGACCACCGACGCCCGGTCGCGGGAAAGGAACTGGCGGAACGAGGACTTGAACATCTTCGTCACGGCTTCGGAGACATAGATGAAGCGGGAGCGCTTCTGGACCGTCTCCCGGTAGAAGCAGTCGAAGAGTTCCTGCTGGTCCGGACAGTTGTCGGGAATCTTGTAGATGGCGTCCATCATCAGGGTCAGCGGATCTCCCGTCATGACATAGGCCGGATCGAGGGTATATTCGCCGCGGTTCATGCGGACACGCATCGTCTGGCTGCGGTCCGCAGGGACCGTAACCGGCGCGTAGCCCAGCAGCGAGAAAGCGACGAAACGGGGTTCGACGTCGGATTTGATGACGAACACGCCGTCCTGGTTGGTGACGGTCGCGAAGTTGGTGCCGGGAAGCGACACCGACACATAGGCAAGCGGCTTGCCGCCCGAGGCATCCTCCACGACACCCCGGACGGAGTAGCGCAGGGAATCTGTCTGCCCGAAGGCCACGGGGCCGGCGAGCAGGCACATAAAGGTCAACAGGCGAAAGAAAGTCTTCATAAACGGTATGTGGTTTATTCTCCGAAAGATACTAAAAAATAAACTATTGCACGAATCCGAGGAAATATCCCCGGAACAAGACGTTCGTCACCAGGTATCCCACGACCGTGGACACGAACACGCAGATCAGGCCCGGCATCATGAAGCTGTGGTTGAGCAGATACTTGCCGATCCGCGTCGTGCCCGAGCGGTCGAAGTTGACCGTGGCGATGTCGGAAGGATAGTTGGGGATGAAGAAATAGCCATACACGCTCGGCAGCACGCCCAGCAGCACGGGGCCGGCGATGCCGAGCTCGTAGGCCAGCGGGAGCATCGCCACGACCACCGCCCCCTGCGAATTGATCAGCACGGAGACGAGGAAGAAGATGAACGCGATGGACCAGGGATAGTTGGTCACGACGTCCGCGAGCATCACCTTCATCTGCTCCAGGTAGTTGCCGAAATAGGTGTCGGCCAGCCAGGCGATGCCGTAGATGGCCACCACGGCCACCATGCCGGACTGCCACACGGCGCCGCCGACGGCCTTCTTGGGCTGCGCCTTGCAGAACATGATGTTGCAGGCGGCGGCCGTCAGCATGATGATCTGGATGATGATGTTCATCTTGGGGATGTCCAGGGCGACGGCGAGCGTGACGCGCTCCCCGCCCCGGGTCACGTGGATCATCTGGCAGAAGGCGAAGAGCACGATGACCAGCAGCGCGCCCAGGAAGATGAACACGGAAGCCTTGGCCTCGCGGCTGATCTTCTTGTCCAGGGTCGTGGCGCTGTTGCCATACATATACTTGTAGGTCTCGGGATCCTCCTTGCGCTTGAGGAAATCCGGATCCTTGTCCAGGTCCTTGCCGCGCTTGTAGGATGCCAGCGCGGCGCACATCAGGCCGCACAGGCAGGCCGGGATCGTGACCATCAGCACCTGCGGGATGGCGACCATGAAGCCGTTGGCGTTGGAGATCGTCACGAAGGCGACCACGGCGGCGGCGATCGGCGAGCAGGTGATGCCCACCTGCGAAGCCACGGAGGCGACGCCGCAGGGCCGCTCGGGCCGGATGCCCTTCTTGAGGGCGATGTCGCAGATGATCGGCATGATCGTATAGACGACATGCCCCGTGCCCACGAGGACGGTCAGGAAGAAGGTCACCAGCGGGCCCAGGAACGTGATATGGTCCGGATGCTTGCGGAGCACCCGTTCGGCCACCTGGATCATCCAGTCCATACCGCCCGAGGCCTGGAGCGTGCCCGCGCAGGTCACGGCGGCGATGATGATGTAGATGACGTCGGTGGGCGGCGTGCCCGGCTTGAGGCCGAAACCGAAGACGAGGATGGCGAGACCGATGCCCGAAATGGCACCGAGCGCGAGGCTGCCGTACCGGGAGCCCACATACAGGGCCGCCAGGACGATCAGCAGTTCGATGATCATGACGAGTGACATGGATGCAGATCAGTTATGTTTTAGTGTGTCAATGACAAATATATCAAAAAAATCGTATTTTTGCGCACCCGTTAGTTCAGGAGTGCATGCAATACCTCGGAGAGATTATTTCACTGATCGTGGCCGTATTGTGGACGGCCACCGCCCTTTTCGCCGACCAGGCGAGCCGCCGCATCGGTGCGATGAGCACCAATTTCTTCCGGATGGCCCTTTCGGCCGTCCTGCTCGCCGGGCTTCTCTATGTCGCCGTCGGGCGGCCGTATCCGGCTTTCGCCGACGGCCGGACCTGGCTCTGGATGGGCCTCTCGGCGCTGGTGGGCTACGTTTTCGGCGATTTCTGCCTGTTCAATTCCTATGTCGTGATCGGCGCCCGCTTCGGGCAGCTCTTCATGACGCTCGCGCCGCCCTTCGCCGCCATCGCGGGTTGGGCGCTGCTCGGCGAGACGCTCTCCTGGAAGTCCTGGCTGGCGATGGCCGTCACGCTGACCGGCATCGCCATCTCCATCCTGAACCGCTCGCGCGACGGGCATAAGCTCTCCCTGAAGCTGCCGCTCAAGGGCGTGCTGCTCGGCATCGGCGCCGGGCTCGGACAGGGCGTGGGCCTCGTGCTCAGCAAGATCGGCATGCAGCACTACGAGGCGGCGCTCCCCGCCGACGCGCCGGCCGCCTTCGACTGGGCGATGCCGTTCGCGTCCACGATGATCCGCTCGCTGACCGGCATGGCCGGATTCTTCGTCCTGATGGCCGTCAGCGGCACCCTGCCGAAGCTGCGCGAAGCCGTACGCAACCGCACGGGCATGAAGTTCACCGCCCTGACGACGCTCTTCGGGCCGTTTGTCGGCGTGTCGCTGTCGCTGATGGCGGTGCAATACGCCCGCGCGGGCATCGCCTCCACGCTGATGGCGCTCACGCCCGTGCTCATCCTCCTTCCCTACGCGCTGATCTACAAACAGAAGATCACGCCGAAGGAAATCCTCGGCGTGATCGTCAGCATGACGGGCGTGGCCCTGTTCTTCCTGCTTTAGTCTTCTGCCAGGCAGCTGTCCATCAACGACTTGATGGCCTCCTTGTCGAGATGCTGGCCGATGAACACGATCTTGTTCATCCGGTCGCCGTATTCGGGATCCCAGTCGCGGCGCAGCTTGGCGTCGCGGCGCATCATCTCCTTCAGCTCGTCGCGCGGCATCGTGGCGAACCAGTAGCCGGCGTCCTTGATGTTCTTCTGCCGGCCGGCGGTCTCGAAGAGATAGCACTTGTCGGTGTCGGCGCTGAAGTAGCAGAGGCCCTTGCTGCGGATAATCTCCTTGGGCCACTTCCTAGCCACCATATAGTCGAACTTGTTGATATCCAGCGCAGGACGGGATTCGTAGACATAGGTCCCGATGCCGTATTCCTCGGCCTCCCCTTCCTCGTGGTCATGGTCGTGATGATGGTGGTGATGGTCGTGGTGGTGCCCGTCGTGATCGTCGTCGTCATCGTCGTCGTGCTCCTCCTCGTCGGCGCCTTCGATCTCCGCGATCCAGGCGGCGGAGGTCGCCACTTTGTCGAAGTCGAACAGGCCCGTGTGCAGGAGCTTGTCCAGCTCGATGTCGCCGTAGTCGCAGGTCAGGATCTCGGCCTTGGGCTGCAGGGCGCGCACGATGCTCTTGACGCGCCCGAGCTCCTCGGCCGTGACCTCGGACGCCTTGTTGATCAGCACGATGTTGCAGAACTCGATCTGCTCGATGACGAGGTTCTCGATGTCCTCCTCGTCGATGTTTTCGCGCTTCAGCGCGTCTCCGCACGCGAATTCGTCCTTCATCCGGAGGGCGTCCACGACCGTGACGATGCAGTCCATCGTGGGGATGGAAGCGCCGGGATAGGACGGATGCGAGAGCTGCGGGTAGGAGTTGATGGTCTGGGCGATCGGGGCCGGCTCGCAGATGCCGCTCGCCTCGATGGCGATGTAGTCGAAGCGGTTCATCCGGGCGATCTCCTCCAGCTGGGCGATGAGGTCCATCTTGAGGGTGCAGCATATGCAGCCGTTCTGCAGGGCCACCAGGCTGTCGTCGGTCTGGCCCACGACGCCGCCCTTCTCGATCAGGTCGGCGTCGATGTTGACCTCGCCGAGGTCGTTGACGATCACCGCGAACTTGATGCCGCGGCGGTTGGTCAGGATCCTGTTCAGGAGCGTCGTCTTGCCGCTCCCCAGGTAGCCGGTGATCAAAAGGACCGGCAATTGCTTATCATTGAGCTCGATATTCATAGCTGAAACTGGCTTTGGAGACGCAAATTTAGCAAATTAATCTCGTAGGCGAACGATTTTTGCATATCTTTGCAGAAAAGAAACCAATAACAAGACTAGCATATGGCCAATACTCCTACTCCCCACATCGGGGCACAGAAAGGCGAAATTGCCGAGACTGTCATCATGGCGGGCGATCCGCTCCGCGTCAAATTCATCGCTGAAAACTTCATCGAGAACCCTGTCCAGTTCAACAACGTCCGCGGCATGCTGGGCTATACCGGCACCTACAAGGGCAAGCGCGTGAGCGTGATGGGCCACGGCATGGGCATCCCCTCCATCGGCATCTATACGTATGAGCTGTTCAACTTCTACGACGTCAAGACCATCATGCGCGTCGGCTCCGCCGGCTCCTACAGCATGGACCTGCACCTGGGCGACCTCGTGATCGCGCAGGGCGCCTGCACCGACTCCAACTACGGCGCCCAGTACGAGCTGCCCGGCACCTTTGCGCCGATCGCCGACTTCGACCTGCTGCGCGCCGCCGCGGCCTCCTGCGAGGCCCACGGCTTCCGCTACAAGGTCGGCAACGTCGTCTCGTCCGACGTCTTCTACTCCGCTAACCCCAAGACGGAGCAGTGGTGCAGGATGGGCGTGCTCGCCGTCGAGATGGAGGCCTCCGCGCTCTATATGAACGCCGCCTACGCCGGCAAGCGCGCGCTGACGATCTGCACGATCTCCGACCACGTCCTCACGGGCGAGAAGACCACCGCCGAGCAGCGCCAGACCACCTTCACCAACATGATCCAGGTCGCCCTCGACCTCATCTAGATCCAGGCACACGCCGCAATACCGTCGAAAAGGCCCCCGGCTACCCCCGGGAGCCTTTTTTATTCCCCGCCATCCCAATCCGCTTCACCACCCTAACCCATTCTCCTCGCCCCTGCCCCTAACCCTCGCCTCCCCGCCGCACCCCCGTTTTTGTATATTGCTAATTATCAATATTTTCCTATTTTGCTTTGGGGTATTTTCCCCTAAGCAAGATCACAATCTGCTAACTGATAGATACTTATGGAAACGGCCCTCCGGAGATACCCGATCAGGTCTGGCCTGACGGTATGCGACCAGGCAGGACAGGAGTTAGGCCGGGCAGGTCCTGGCACCACCGCCGGACATTGCGTCCGGCGGTTACGGGCGAGCTTGGTGTTTTTCGCAACTCATTTATAAACAAGAAAATAGCAGAATACACGTGGTCGTTTTTTACTACGCGTACTCTCATAAAGTGCTGATATAAAGCGGACAACGAAAAACACTCATTCGGCCGGAAAGAGAGAAACATGTACTTATCTCCACGAAAAACGGCTTCCGGAAATCCAGAAGCCGTTTCTTGTGGAGATGGGCGGAGTCGAACCGCCGTCCAAACAAAGTCCCAGGTAGCTTTCTACACGCTTATCCTTCCTTTAATTGTCGGTCCGAAGCTGCCGGAAGGCAGGCCACCGCGGACTTATCCTCTGAATCTTAGCGTCCCTTAGAGGCGTCTGAGGCGCGCATCCGGTTTTGATGATACCCCTGGATCCTGGCTGAACCGGCCTAAAGCAGGAGGGATATACGTCGTACCGCAGCCTAGGCGGTATCGATTAATGCTCAATCTCTTGGAGATTAGCAAGCGTACGAATAATTGTAGTTGCCAGTTAAGGCTCGAAGACTGGGATTAACGGGCCAGCCCCCTACGCCCGACGTGCTTACCATCCGAAATCAGTGCTGTCAAAACCAGAACATCCCCGAATGATGGTGCAAAGATGCCACAAATTTTGAAATAAAGCGAATAATTTGGCGGGAAACTGAAAAAGTCCTATCTTTGCAGCCCTCAACAAAGACCAGCGCAACATCCGGGAGATTAGCTCAGTTGGTTCAGAGCACTTGCCTTACAAGCAAGGGGTCACTGGTTCGAACCCAGTATCTCCCACCCCACTCCGAGAGACACCTGACAGCAGGTGTCTTTTTTTTTATTACATTTGTCTCATAATCACATAACCTATGAGCACGACCAAGAAAGAAAAAGACGATCACGGAATAGAGCTTTGGGAAAAAGTCCAACAAGCCATGATCGACAACGAGGACCAGTTCAACTCCAGGATTTTCACGTTGGCAACAGGCGGTCTGGGCCTGTCATTCACGGTCTATTCCTTCATTGTATCCGAAATGAAGCTCACTTTGACATGGCCGGCCTATGCCATCTGGATCTCTTTCCTGGTCTGCATTGTCCTCGGCATGACGTCAAGCGCTACCGCGACATTCCTCACCGCAAAAAAAGAGAAGGAAACCAGGGAAAAGATCGAGAGGGGCGAAAAAATCCCCGAAAAAGTGGCGAGCAACACCATAGACAATTTGAACAAAACCCTCCTGCGTATCGACTGGTGCGCTTTCGTTCTGTTGATCCTGACAATCGTCGCCGCGACGCTTTATTGTTTCTTCCTGATTAAAAAATAGTTACATATGGACATTGAATTCCAGGGGACATTACCCAAAGGCAAGCTGGTCAGCACGATCAAACCGACGCCCGGGAGTAAAAAACAGGACAACGACTCGAAGAAAGGAAAGGATTCTTCCAAGAAGAAGAAAAAATAGTCTTTTGTCGCGGAAGGGCGGTTACGGGATTTGATACAAATCCTGTCTCAAATGAATCCAATTCAGCTTTTAACGCTGCGTGGGACGAAGCATTTGCTATCTTTGGGATAAGCCGGCAGAAGCCGGAACGAAAACCCAGCAAGTAACGCTTCGTCCCAGCATGAAGAACATCCCGAACCGGCTGACAGCCCCCGTCCTCACGCTCCTCCTCGCCTTCGGCCTCACGGCCTGCGACAAGGACCGCCCGGACGGTCCCAACAAAAACAACCCCGCCGAGCACCCGCTCGCATCCTGCGCTTTCAGCCTCGACGTCAGAGACTGCGAGCGCGGCTTCTCCCCTGACTCCAGCTACGTCTTCGAGGGCGTCTATCGCGACGGCAGCTTCTACTTCGGCGCGGACAAGCGGGATGCGATGGTCCTCAACATCACGCCGGACAACCGGATCATCCTGACCGCATCCGCCGATGCGGCCGGCTTCGAGGGCGTCAACGCATCCAGTTCCTCCCGCTGCATCAACATCGTGCCCGACGGCACCGACCATACCACCTACCATCTGGAGTGGGTCGCCGAAGGCGAATCCACCATCACCTTCTGGAACGGCGAGGGCGCCGGGCGGAAGGAGATCTCGTTCAAGGCCACCTCCATGAAGGAAATCCCCCTCGAGGGCATCGCTTTCCGCTACGACGGCATCGTATACAAGTTCCAGAAGCAGATTCCGACGGAATACGTGACGGAGGGAGCGTTCCAGCACATGTTCCTGAAGAGATGGGACGGGCGGCCGGAGAGCTTCGACAGACTGCCCGCCTTCGAGCTCATCGGCCCCATTCCGCTGAACGCGACCCCGACGCTGCTGTATTTGTCTCAATCATTCTTAGCCAACGTCCCCAACCCGGAAGATCGGACCTACGGGACGGAAGTGTCTGCGTATGAGTATAATCTGCGGCTGTATAAAGATTATCGCTGGTTCCCGGAATTTATTTATCCTACTATTCCCGAAGAATATCAGTTCTTAGATGAAGCTCCGCTAAATGTTCAGATAGCTTGTCAGCAGAATTATGTGGATAATATGCTTAAGCTATATCCTGCAGATTTACGTGAACGAAGAATTAAGTTCTGGATAGATGGGATTTCTACTATGCGTTCAGGAAGTTTTGCCATGTATTTGCATTCAGAAGACACGCATGTCTCCGCAAATGAAGAGATTAACCTTGCTTCAATAATCTCGCATACAATCTATCAAATAGGAATCTCTGGAATCAAATAAATATTAAACGAAACCAGACGGGGCGGCTGTCAGCTGACAACCGCCCCGTCTCCCATAACCGGCATTACCACGGCTGGTTCCCCAGCCAGAGACAATAACGGACGATATCGACGTATCCCGCATCCGCCGGAGAAAAAGTCCGGGCATACGCTGTATTGTGGCGGACGGTCCCGCTCAGATATGAGTTGATGTAACTATCCAATATGGAGTCAAATCGATCATCATAGCCCATCTTTTGAGCTATCGGAGGAGAGATTGGACTGTGATAAGCATCTTTTATCCAGCCAAACCCTCCCGCGCACAAGGTGTACCGCCAGGTCATATTCCCGCCCAGGCTCGTGTGTGACGTCCAGCAGAAATCCCGGGCAGCGCTTTCCGTCCAGGACGTCAGCCGGCTCCGGTAGAGTTTTATCGGGACCGGGGCGCCGTTGAAGGTCGTTTCCACGACATAGGGCGCCGAAGCGGAATACGCGCCCCGGTAGGCGTCGGACGGGGCGGCGGCATAGCCGTAATCGTATCCGCGCGCAGGATTGGCATAGAAATACTTCCCGAAATTCACACCCAGGGCCTGCAGGCAGAATTCGCGGGCGGCATGGGACATCGAGGCGCCTTTCCGCGCCAGCAGGTCCGCGTTGCGGTGCGGGACCACGAAGACCTTGCCCGCCGTCGTACTGAACGCATACAAGGAATAGAGCGTGATATCATACAGGATTTTCACCGAGCTGGAGGCTGTAAACGTACGATGGTCCCATTTGTTGGTATACGAAAAGGTGAAGCGCTGCTCGCCGTATGGCACCAGCAGTTCTCCGGGCACGGCCTGGCCGGCGTATTCCTTCACCTGGCTGGAGGCGTCGTAGATCCACTTGAAATTCGTTTCGTCCCTCCGCTCATAGCCATAGACCGGTTCGATGACGTGCGATCCGACCGTGAAAGTGACCTTCGGCCCGGTCTGCTCATATCGCAGCCGGCTGACGTCCCCGCCCCGGAACGACGCGGAGACATTCAGCGCCATCCGTTCCGTATTCCTCCCGTCCTGGCTGTCCATCAGCAGGAAATAGCGGCTGATCAGGGTGCCGTTCCGGTAGGGCTCCCAGGCAAAACAGGAATCGTCCTTGGACAAGGTGACATCCGACATCCGCGTGGCCGCCACCCAGAACTCCGAGCTGCGGTCATACAGGCCCGTCGCGGGATTGCCCCGCAGGGACAGGCAACCCAGCGTGACCTGGTCCCTGCTCCAGGCGGTATACTGTCCCTCCGAATAACGATCCAGCGCCTCGTTCTCCAAGGGATGTCCGGCCGGAATCGTGTTCCCGATGTAGATGCAGCTGCGCCCGTCCGTACGCACGGCGTCCAGCAGCCATTCCCGGCCGGGAACCGGCGTGCCCCCAGACACGGAAATCTTCAGCAGGCGTTCGTAGAGCACAGGGTCGAACGAAGCGTCCGCCAGACGGGCAGTCCCGTCGAAAGAGGAATAAATCCCGGTACCGAACCGCTTCTCCGTCCCGTCGATGTTCAGGATGACCGGTGCATCCTGCGTACCCTCCCTCACCCTGTCTCTGATACCGCCGGTCCAGCCGGAAGCAGATGTGGTACAGTACCAGGGATAGGACCACCCTGTAGGTTTCCACAAGGTGAGGCGCGGCTCGCTGATCCGGACGGTCGCTTCCAGCGAATCGTTGAGATAATCTTCCGAGAAGAAGACGATCTTCCCGTTCCGGGACTTCCAGCCGCTGTGGCTGGACAGGAAACGGTTCGGGTAGAAAGCGTAGACGTCCAGCCGGCCGGAACAGCGCTGCGAGGCGTAGGCGCGGTCCGACACGTCCAGCACCACGCGGCCCGCCGCGTCCACGGCACAGGACGGAAAGGGCGCCTGGCCGCTGTCCGTCGCCTTCCACTGCACGTTCGACGTCTTCCGGGTGCCGGACGCCGCGCCGCATCCTTCCTGGACGGCGGCGTAGCGGATGTCCTGCCCGGCGAAGCCCGACACGGTCACGGTCCGTTTCTGTCCCAGATAGAATTCGTCCGTCAGGCTCTTTCCGTCAGCGACCGTCAGCGACAGGTCCGGGAAAAGCCGGACCGTGAACGACGCCGTAACCGTCCCGCCGGGCAGCAGCGCCAGCGTGAAAGTCCGCGATTCGCCCACGTGGGTGCGGAATTTCGCGGCATCGGCCACCGAGAAGGTCAGGCGGGCGGCGTCCCGGTCCCAGGCGGGCCGGATTCCGCGCGCCGCCAGCCACTCCGCCTCTTCCGTGCCCGCCGTCATGAATGCCCCGTACCAGGCGCAGTCGGACAGGTCCGCCATGGCGAACTCCGCCGGCGGCCGCACCTCTTTACCCAGCAGCCGGTTCGTCCCGCCCAGCCGGCCGTCGGGGTTCATGTAGACATAGAGCGTCCCCGCGCGGTTGCCGCGCACGGCCAGCATCCGCCCGGCGTTCACATCCCCGATGTCCGTGGAGAACGAGGGGTCCGCCGTCAGCCGGAACAGGCGCGTATCCGACAGGTCGGGCTGCACCCGCCAGTCGGGATGGAACAGGCCGTCCGCGGAGAAACACAGCCGGATCCTGTATCGCCGGCCGCGCTCGAGGTTGAAATCCGTCGTCTCGTTGGCGCCCAGGTAGAACTGATACGTCACGTCGCCGCCGAAGCCGCCGGCATCCTTGTCCAGCGTGCCCCGGAACTCCACATACGTCCCGAAATCCCGGCACGCCGCCGGGATCAGCGTATTGGAAAGCACCTTGAGGCGGCTCTTCCCCGCCGCGTCCGACGCCGCCGCAAAAGCGGCCTCCGGCGCCGTCCCCTGCCGGTTTTCCGGCACGAAGAAGACATACGTATTGCTCGTGCCGTTGGTCATCGCAGGATCCAGGTCGCCGTCTCCGACGTCCGCCGCAGACAGTGCCTTCATCCCGGCGGACGAGAAAGGCAGGAGCCGGAGGTTGGCCTGTCTCATCTTCAGGGTCCGGTTGGTGAAATATCCCACCTTGGCAGGATCGCCGCCGTCGAACAGTCCGTGGTCGACCGTCACCTCCACGCGGGCGAACATCCAGGACGGGCTCCCCCGCGGCACGCTCAGGCCGGAAGACAGCAGGCTGGCGACCGGGACCTTCCGGTCCACGCAGCCGAACGGGATGCCGTACTGCGCCACCTCCGCCATCGTTTCCCGGCGCCAGGCGGCGTTGATGTTCCCGCCGTCCAGGCGGTAGGCCATCGCCTCCAGTTCCGCCTCGTCGGCGGGAAATGCGCTTCCGAGCGCTTCCGCCAGGTCCGCCGTCACGGACGGGTCCTGCCGGCTCACCGCCAGGAGATTGCCGAGCACATAGATGTCGCATTCAGCCAGCGGCAACCGGAGCGTGAGGGGACGCGACGCCGCGCCGGCGAGCTCCGCCGGCTTGAAAAAGCGATAGGAATCCAGGCGGCCCGTCGCCGAGCGGTAGACCAGGAAGAGCACCCCGCCCCGCTGCGCGTCGTCCGCGCCGGAAAGCAGCGGGGCCTTGGTCTGCGGGTCGCCCGCAACAAAGTCGAGGGCGACCGGGACCTCGGCGTATCCGGGTCCGGCGCCGGCAGCGACCATCTCCGTCGGGATATCGTCCGGTTCGCAGCCCGCCAGGGCCGCGGACACGGCCAGCAACAATAACATTCGTTTCATCATACTCATATCTCTATACTCCGATAAGAATCATCCCCCTGCCAGTCCAGGACCTCGATCCGGATCCCGGCGGCGGAGAAACCCACCTTGACGGTCATGTCCGCGAGGTCGGCCTGCGTCCAGTCATACCCCTTCTCCTCGAACCGCTCCCCCAGGTCCACCACATACGCGGCCAGCCCAGCGTCTCCATCCGCCGGATCGTAGACTTCGAGCACCAGGTCGTTCCGCCGCTGGCGGGGAATCACGCCATACCATTCTCCGACGGCGTTCGGACCCACCGGGCAGCAATAGGCGCCCTCCAGCGGCTCGGCCGTGTAGATGTCCAGGCCATTGCAGCCCGCCTTGATCCGGAAGCGCCAGGGATAGTCCGGCGGCGCCTGCGGACTCGCGTCGAACAGGAACTTCACAAGGCAGTATTGCTTGTGCGGCACCGCCTCGATCCGGTATTCGTCCGTCTCGGCCGAAAAGGTCTCCCCGTAGGACCACACCAGGCCCGCCTGCTCGCCGTAAGGAACGTGCAAGGAGGTCGCGTCGATCCGTTCGTGCTCCAGGCCGCTGACCACGGCCGCCCGGGCATAATCCCGGGGACAAGGCTGCCGGAAGCCCTTTCCGATATAGGACAGGAAGTTGATCTCCTCGCGGTCGATCGGTCCGGCAGCATGGAAAGAAACGATCCCGCCGCTCTGTCCGTTCTGGATGAAGCGCTCGGTCAGGACCGTGACATACACCGGGCAGTCTTCCCGCGCCTCCTTGACGGAACAGCACGGCAAGAGCAGCAACAGGGCCGCCAGCCCGGAAGCAATCGGTAGTATCCTGCTAACCATAACCGGGAGGGGTTTTCAGATTTCAGGATTGTAGGTGTTTCCGTCGTCCCAGCCGGACACGCTGATGACCGGCGTGACGTCGCTGAACGCCACGGGCTTGTTGGGATCCAGGTTGCCGGGACGATGGACGGTCAGGTTCACTCGGTATTGCCGGTTGGACTGCAGACCGCCGTCGAGCGTGACCGGATAGTAGAACCGGGTCCAGGCGCCCGAATACTTGATGGACGCCTCGAGCACCAGGACCGTGGCCCGCGGGCAGAAGACGGCGTCCTCGCTGGGCGCGCAGTCGTTCGGATAGGCGTAGAACGTATGCGCGGCCGTGTGCACGCTGCCATACTGCAGCATCTCGCCGGCCAGGTCGTCGTAAAGGATGGCGGCACGGGGCTCCGCGCGTTCGGCGGCCAGGCGCGCGTACCACTGCTCCTCCGGGAGCGCGGACGCGGCGCCCGCCCCGCCGAAATCGATCCGCCCGGGCACGTTGAGCAGATAAGCCGCCTCCAGGCGGAACATGTCCCGCTTCTGGTAGGCCGGCGAACTGAAATCGTTCCGGATGCTCTCGAGCACGACGGAAGCCGCCAGGCGCCGGACCGGGACCGCCACCTGCATCGCCCCTTCGACGAGCAGGATGGCGGGGTCGCCGGAGCCGGAATCCGCATGGCCGAGCATCAGCAGGCAGGAACCGGAAGCGTTCTCCAGATCGTGCGTCAGGGCGAGGAATTCAGCCTTGGTGCGGACGGCACCGGCGCCGGAAGTATGGTCCCGGGCATCGTTCACCACGGCCCAGACCTCCCGGTAGCCGGTGGAGCACTTGACCGTCAGGCCGTCGTACGAACCCGCGGTCACCCCCAGCGGCCGGTCGAAACCGGCCGCGGCGGCGACCTCCAGCACGCCGTCGTCTCTCCCCTCGCCAGCCCGGAACACGAAGATCTGCACGTTCTGGATGGCTTTCTCGTTCGCAGGCGTCTGGCCGGCAACCTTGGTCCCGGGCGCGTCGAACCGGGCCGTCAGGATGCATTCTCCCGGACGCGTCCCGGCGGAGCGTCCGCCCGGACTGTCCTTGTCACAGGCGGCCAGGACCAGCAGGGCCGCCAGAAAAAAGAAGTTTCTCATCGTTCAGCTTTTATAATGTTTCCGTATAGGTGGAGCCACTCGTCCAGTCCAGGACGCTCACTTCCACGGACAGGTCCGCGCGGGCGATCCGGTTGAAGGGTCCGTCCTCGAGGGTGTTTCCCAGGCCGACGATCTTGACGTTGACCAGGTTGTCCGTGTTCTTCTTCAACTGCTTCGACAGGGCGACCGGGTAGTAATAAAGCGTCCCCTTGATCTCCGCGACGAGCATCAGGACGGTGCAGGTCGGCGTGAAATTCTTGGTGTAGGGCGCGGTCGACGGTATCGCCGTCGTGGCGTTCGGAAACGCGTAGAAGACGGTCCCGGCGGCGAAGTTGTATTTGCCGTTCAGGGCGATGTTCTGCCCGCTCGTGCCATACTTCTTCCAGGTGAAATCCGGCAGCTGCGCCTCGTGGCCGCCCTGCCCGACCGTCGCCTCCTTCTTGCCGTTCGCAACGTCGGTGCCGTTCTGGTTGTACCATTTGCCGATCGACGCCGTCCCGCCAAGGTTCTGGTTGCCGACGACATTGCACAGGAAAGCGTGGCGCACCTTGAGGGCACCGTACTGCGACGGCAGGTTGTTGGTCACCGTACCCAGGGAAACTTTCGCCACAGCCCGGGCCAGGTTCAAGCTGCAGGATGCGCCCGTCCCCGCGGAGACGGTCACCGACCCTTTCGCCGTCATGACGAAGCCGGCGGCCGAATTGTCCGCCAGGTCCACCGCGACGGCCTCCAGGTCGGCGGCCTTCAGGCAGGCGCCGGCCGCCGTAAGCGGCGCGCCGGACAGGTTCGCGACGGCATAGACCGTCTTGTTGCCGAGTTTCACGTTGAGTCCGGCACGCCTGTCGGCCAGTTCTTCGGCCGTACACGTGTGCGAGATTTCGAGCATACCGTGCGCGTCGAATACATAAAAGCACAGACTGTTCACTTTCTTCTCCGCATCGGTCGCGGCGCCTTTCGTCGGGGTCTCCACCCAGTTTACATCCAGGGTGGAATCCCCTTCCGGGACAGTCAGCCTGCTGCAGGACAGCAATCCTGCCAGCAGCAGTACCGGAATGGTCAGTAATGAGTTTTTCATCTTGTCTTAAGGTTTATTGGATTCTATTCAAGCAAATCGCCCCACGTTTCTCCGGAATCCCGGTTCAGGTCGTATTTCCGGATCAGGGCGGCTATTTCCGGGTCCAGGTTGCCCCGGCTCACGAAACTCCGCTCCTGCCGGCAGGCGTCCAGGTAGTGCTGCACGGCATTCTGGTCGTCGCCCCGGCGGGCGTAGACCAGGGCCAGCATGTAATTGACCCGCGCCGTGCGCGGCAGCGGCTCCAGGATCTCGAAGGCCGACGCGTTGCGGTCCAGCGCGACATAAGCCACGGCCGTGTTGTATTCGTGATACGGGGCCAGGAATGCGAGCGCCGCCTGGTAGTCATGGTCACGGATGGCCTGGACGCCCTTCATATAGACGGTGTCCAGCTCGGTCGTATGGACCGTGTCCTTGACCATTCCCTTGCGGTGCAGCGCGAAGGAGAAACGCACCGTCCGCAGACGCGGGTAGCAGTTCTCCGCCACGTGGCGGTACCACGGCTCTTCCCGCATCCGCTTCTCGCGGACATCAGGGTCCGGAATCGCGGCCAGTTCGCGGTAGCGCGCCTTCTGACGCTCCGTCAGCGACGTGTCCCGGGCCACCAGCGCGTCCAGGCCGGCCCAGTCTTCGCCGCCGGCCCGGGCCTTGAAGCGGATCTCCCGTGAGGCGCGGACGCTCTTGCGGACCGACGCTTCGGAGAAGTCGTCCGCCACAAGGACATACATCCCCTCCTCGCGGCGGACGGAGTCGCGCACGAAGGCGATATAGCGCTCGAAATACTGCACGGCGGCGTGCGAACGGCGCAGCGTCAGGGCGTCGTTGGCGGCGACGCTGCCCTCCGGCGAAGCCGAAGCGGCGATCGTCACGCTGTCAAGCACGAAGTTCTCGTCGAGCAGCAGATTGCGCAGGTTCTCCTTGACGGACGCGATCTCGCGGGCGTTCCCGCCCAGCTGCTCGTCGATCTCGGCCCGGCCGGTCCGGAAATCGATGTTGCAGGAAGTGCGCGTCTCCAAGTTGCGGGAGACGACCCGGGTCAGGTAGCGCTCGGTATTGTCCACGAAGGCGGACACCGAGGAAATATAAAATGTCAGCGGCGCACAGCGCGGCATCGAATAGACCTGCCGGTCCTGCTCGAAGATCTCGCCGGACAGGACGATGTCCACCTTGCGGAGGCGCGGCCGGGTGTGGATCGTCTGGACGTAGTTGTAGATGAAGTCCCCGTTCATGTCCCGGATCACGGTGTCCAGCCGGATGCCTTCCGTGACGATGGGCGCCTTGACATAGCGCGCGAACATCTTCTGGCGGTTCGCCTTCCGGCGTTCGTTGCGGCGGCGCAGGAGTTTGTTGGTATAATGGTCCAGCGCCTGCTGCTCCGTGGTGCCGAAACAGCTCGCGAACTGCTCGTCGCTGACATAGGTCGAATCGTTGCGCAGGGCGTACACCCGCGGGATGTTGCGTTCCAGGAAGATCAGGAAATTCCGCATGTCGACGAAACGGAGGGTGTCCGTGACGATCCGGCGCAGGAAACGCCCGTACTGCTCGTAGCCGCGCAGCTGCGCGCGCCGGTATTCCCGGCCCGTGACGACCACGTCGTCCAGGCGCAGGCTGTCCTCCAGGACGAACAGGTCCGGGTGGAAACGGAGCTGCCAGCGCGAATCCAGCATCGCCTGCGGGACCACGACCTGGAACGCCAGGTCGATCTTGCCGTGCCGCTCCGCCAGGTTGCGGAAACGGGCCGTCACGTACGCGGCGTCGAGCACCTCGGCCGCGACCATCTCGCCCGTCTCGTCGTCCCGGACCGCCTTCATGAGGATGTATTCATGACCGTCCGGGCCCGTGACTTTCAGCGTGTCCCGCTGCGGGGCCTTCCAGTCCCCGGGTTCGGGCACGAAGTCGTTCTGCGGCGGGAGCTGCAGCGATGCGGCCACCCGGCTCCCCCGGATCATCCGGGCCTTGTGCTGCGTCCCGCAGCCGGCCGCGGCCCCCAAAAGGGCCAGGCCGGCCAGCACCGCCGCCATATTCTTTTTCAGATACATCTGTCTCTCAGCGATTTAAAAGATGAATTGCACCGCCACGCGGAGCTCGTCCGGCAAGAAGAAAGCTTTGGTCCCCGCATCCGTCCGCTGCCCGCAATGCGGGCACGCATAGGTGACATACCGGGTCATCCCGCCCCACCCGTACAGGCCAAAATCCACATTCAGCCAGGAGTTCACCTGCACGGCATAGCCGCCGCCCAGCGAGAAGCCGACCGCATCGCCTTCTTCCGTCTCCGGGCCATCCAGGCCGCCCTGGTTGTATTCCTGATACTGCAACCTGCCGCCCGCCCACCAGCCGGAATAGGAATACCACGGCCACCAGCGCGCCCCCACGTAGAAGGTCTTGCGCCGCGACTCGAACTGGTCGTCCCGGCCCGGCCGCCACGTCCAGTTGTTGTAGCGGGTGCCGCCTCCGAGCGTCCAGTTGCGCCGGACGGCATACTGGAGTTCAGCGTTGAGCGTGCCGAGGAAGAGGTAGTCCGCCAGGTTCTGCGACACGGCGAGACGCGCACGGCTCCCGGATTCCTCCCGGAGCGGCGGCCGCTGCGCGGAAGCCGGACAGGGCACCGCCAGCAGCAGGAGCAGCAGGATAAAAAGAGAAGCCCGGGCCGGGGCCACAGGAGTGATGCTTGCGCAGGTCCCGCCCCAGGCTTCCCTGAAAGGGTGCTTACATCTCATAAGACATCGGTTCGCGGTCGTCGATGATCTGCACATGGCTGGCGACGATGTCCGTTCCAACCCGGTCCACGCCGTCCACCCCGGTGTAGTTCTGGTAGCGGATGCGGCCGAGGACATGTAGCTTGGTCCCCTTTCCGATCCGCTCCAGGCCCTGGATGTTCCGGCCCTCCCACGCGATGACATTGTGCCAGCTCGTGTCGATCACGGCGGCGCCGTCCCGGTCTTTGTAAGCATAATTGGTCGCCAGCCCGATACGGGCCATCCGGCTCTCGTCGAAGGTCTGGATCCGGACATTGCCGACGACCCCTCTCAATTCGATTCTGTTCAGTTGTTCCATTACCGTTTTTCATTTTTAATTTGGGTCATGGACTTCCGGCCGCGCGGTCCGGCGTCCAGTGCAAAGGAAGCGGATTCCGGCCGACAAACATCCGCCGCGGCGACGAGGAACTGCAGAAATGTACGATTCTTTCCCGTTTCGGCTGTTTCTTCATGCAGGCGGAAGAAAAATGTGCGCGATTTCCGGCACTGTCTGGAAGAATCGACTATCAAAAGATATAACATATTCTGTAAGAATCGTATATTTCTGACGCACGAATCTTTCAGACCCTTGGACGATTCGCAGGAAGATATGATCTTTGGGAAAACATACGAGAATGAGCTACAAGATCGTCAACGAAGGAGAAGGCACCTGCCTGGAATGCGGGGAGACCTTCCGCGGCCGGAGAGACAAGCATTTCTGCAGCCTGACCTGCAAGAACGCCTGGCATAACCGCGCGCAGCAGGCCAAACGCCGCCACCGCTCGGAGATCCTGGCCGCCCTGACCGGGAATTACAACATCCTGGAATCACTGCTGAAGGAAGACCGGACGTCGGCCCGCCTGGAGGACCTTGCCACGCTGGGGTTCAACCCCGCCTACATCACGGGACACCGGCGCGGACGCTTCAGCCACGACGAATATGCTTGTTTCGACATCGTCTTCTGCCGCACCGACACGCGCATCTTCAACGTCCACCGGAAAGCAATCCCCATCACCCGTTAAACGACAAAAAACCTCCCCGGAAAGGCTCCGGGGAGGTTCTCTTTATCCAGTGCTGCGGAAACTACCGCTTCACGTCGATCTGGCCCATTTCGAGGCCCCAGCAACCGTCGGTGATGATGGGGACCTTCTTGCCGTTGGCGTCGGCCACATAGACGAAGCCGTCCACGAAGGTGTGGGAGTGGCCGCCGACCACGAGGTCGATCCAGCGGGTCTGCGGCACGAGGGCCTGGTCCTCTTCGTATCCGATGTGGGACAGGAGGATGATCAGGTCGCACTTCTCCGTGTCGTGGAGGTAGTCGGCCCAGCGGTTGGTCACCTCAACGTCGTCGAGCTGGCTCAGGCGCGAAGATACGGTCTTGGTCACGTTGGTGGAAAGGTCCGCCTCGAGGCCGATGATGCCGATCTTCATCCCGCCGCGGCGGATGATCGCGTAGGGCTTGACGATCTCGCCCATCTCGAAGCCCGAGAGGTCGAGGTTGGCGCAGACGATCTTCGTCTCGGGCCGGATCGCCTTGAGGCGTGCGGTCAGGGCTTCGATGTCGTTGTCGAATTCGTGGTTGCCCAGCGTGATGCAGTCGTAGGCGAGGTCGTTGATGATGCGCGGCTCCAGCACGCCGCCGAGCTCGCTGAAGTAGGGCGTGCCCTGGCTGAAATCGCCGGCATGCAGCAGCAGGACGCGGTCCGCGCCGTTGGCGGCCCGGACGGAGTCCACGAACGCGGCACGCTCGATGCAGCCGCCGAGGCCGTCGTACTCGCCGCCGCGCACGGGCTCGAAGTGGCTGTGCGTGTCGTTGGTATGCAGGATCACCAGCTTGGGTTGCTGGCAGCAGGCGCAGCAGGCCAGCGCGGCCGCTGCGAGAAGGATCAGGGTCTTTCTCATTGCGCGTCCTCCTCTTTGTTGACGACCACGCGGCCGTCGGTCTTGTATTCGAGCGGCGTGCCGGAGGCGCCCAGGCTGCGGACATAAGGCATCATCACGTCGATGACGGTCTTGTCCGAGACAATCAGCTCCCTGGCGTTCTTCGCGATGGTCAGGCCGTCACCGCCGTCCAGCAGGAAGTCGATGGTCGCGACGCCGTAGGTCCGGTTCGGGTCAATGGGCTTGCCGTCGACCAGCAGGGTGTCGATGCGGTGGCCGGTCAGCACGAACTTGACGCCGCCCAGCACCTGCGGGCGCGTGGCGGCCATGTAGTCGAAGATGGCCTGCAGATCGGAACCCTTCAGGGCCACGTAGGTCAGGTAGTTCTTGAACGGGAACATCGACACGAGGTCGTCCACCAGGATGTCTCCCTGCGGGAAATCCACGCGGATGCCGCCGAAATTGGCGATACCCACGTCGACCTTGCGTTTCGTGGCGCCCGCCACCTCGACCATCAGGCGGTCCACCCACCAGTTGGAGAGCTCGCTCTCCGGCGCCTCGGCGACCATGGCGCGCGGCGCATAGGCGATCACCTCTTTGATGCTGCCCATTTCGGGCTGCACGGCGATCAGGTCGGCAGCGGCTTTATACGTGGCCGAGCCCAACGGGAAAACCTTCCCGTTGGGCGCCACGTATACGCTGTCGTTAACCGTACCGAGGGCCTCGGTCACGTTGTCGGCCGTAGGGACGCGCACACCGGTGCGGTGGCCGTCCATGCGGAATTTCTGCCACGAATACTCGTGTTGGCAGGAACAGGCCAGCAGCGTGAGGGCCGCCAGCGCGATTACTTTTGCTTTAACCATTTCCAAAGGTCTTTCCAAGTGGATTTCTTACCGAACATCAGGATACCGACCCGGTAGATCTTGGCCGACAGCCACGCGCAGAACACGAAGGTGAGGACCAGGAGCGCGAGCGAGAGGATGAGCTCCCACGTGGGTACCCCGAAGGGCAGGCGCGAGATCATCACGACCGGCGAAGTGAACGGGATGAGGGATCCCCAGAACGCGATCGAGCTGTCAGGCGCTTTGAAAGCATACAGCGCAATGATGTATGCCAGCATCAGAGGAATCGTCAGCGGCAGCTGGAGCTGCTGGGTGTCGCCCTCGCTCTCCACGGCGGAGCCGATGGCGGCGAACAGGGAGGCGTACAGCAGGTAGCCGAAGACGAAATAGATCAGGAACAGCCCGATGATCTGTCCGATCGGGAGGTTCTGCAGGGTACTGATGACCGTGCCGATGCCGCTGTCGGCCAGTTCGGGCGAAGCGGCGAGGGCGGCCATCTGGTCGGCCTGCGCGCCGCCCATCGAGCTGACGAGCTCGGTGGGGTCGCCGCCCAGCTTGTTCATGAGCGCGCCGCCGCCGACGGTGAAGATGGCGCCGGCGAGCACGATCCACAGGAAGAACTGGGTCAGGGCCACGAGGGCCACGCCGATGATCTTGCCGAACATCAGCTCGGTGGACTTGACGGAGCTGACGAGCACCTCCACCACGCGGCTGGTCTTCTCCTCGATCACGGAGCTCATGACCATGCTGCCGAACATCGTGATGAACATGAACAGGAAGATACCCATGATCATCGACAGGATGCTGTAGACGCCGGCTTCGGAGATCTTCTCCTTGCCGTCTTCGTCCATCGTGTAGGAACGCAGCTTGACATTGGCCTTGACGTCCTTGAGGATCTGGTCCAGGCCGGCGATGTCGTAGGATGCGATGCGGTAGTCCTCCACGGCCCGGTTGATCCGGGCGGTGACGGCCTCATTGACCTCCATGCCGAAAGGCTTGGAGGAGAAGATCTCCGCGCTCACGCTCCGGGTGGAATCGATGGCGCTCACGGAGAGCACGCCGTCGTAGCCCATGGCGGACAGGTTCGTCTTGATGCTGTCCACGGAGACGCCGGTCACTTCCTTGAAGAGAATGGTCTCCGTGTCGGTCATATACGGCATCACGATGCCGGAAGCGTCCACCACGGCGATGGACTTGGTCTTGTCTTTCGTGTTGATCACGGCATACATGATGCCGATGGTCAGGCCGGCGATGAGGATCGGGACGAGGAACGTCGTCCAGATGAAACTCTTCTTCCTGACCTTGTTGAAATATTCGCGGCGGATGACAATGCCGATGGTTTTCAGATTCATAGCCTATTCCTCCCCTTCCGTTACAAGTTTGATGAAAATGTCGTTCATGCGCGGCATCAGCTCCTTGTAGGAGTTGATCTGTACGCCTTCCTTATCGAGGTAGGTGCGCAGGGTCGAGGCGCCGTCGGTCTCGCGCGGGAGCACCTCCGTGTGGCGGCCGTCCGCGTCGGTCCAAACGAGTTCGACGTTGTTGTTGCCGTATTTGCGGCGGATATCGGTCACGCCGCCGGTGATCACCAGGCGGGACTTGTTGATCAGGGCGATGTTGTCGCAGAGCTCCTCGACCGACTCCATGTTGTGGGTCGAGAGGATGATCGTGGCGCCCTCGTCCTTGAGCCGCAGGATCTCCTGGCGGATGATCTCGGCGTTGACGGGATCGAAGCCGGAGAACGGCTCGTCGAGGATCATCAGGGAAGGCTTGTGGACCACGGTGGTGATGAACTGGAGCTTCTGGGCCATGCCCTTGGAGAGCTCCTCCACCTTCTTATCCCACCAGTCCTGGATGCCGAAGCGGACGAACCACTCCTTGAGGGCCTTGCGCGCGTCGGCGGCGGACATGCCCTTGAGCTGGGCCAGGTAGATGGCCTGCTCGCCGACCTTCATCTTGCGGTAGAGGCCGCGCTCCTCGGGCATGTAGCCGATCTTCGCCACGTCCGCCTGCGTGATGGGGCGGCCGTTGAAGAGGATCTCACCGGAGGTGGGGATCGTGATACGGTTGATGATACGGATCAACGTCGTCTTGCCGGCCCCGTTCGGGCCCAGCAAGCCGAAGATCTGACCTTCGGGAATGTCGAGGCTGACGTGGTCGAGCGCGACCTTCTCCCCGAAGTTCTTGCATACTTGTTTACACTCTATAATTTTCATAGCACACTAATGTCTCGGCAAAAATAATTTTATTGTTAGACAAAAACAAATTATTGATAGACAAAAACAGAAAATCCGCCCCGGATGGGACGGATTTTCTAGAAGATGTATCAATTTCCGCTATTTCGCGGCGATGGAGACCACGGAGCAAGGAGGCAGGACGACCTCCAGGCCGGCCTTGGTGATCTTGTAGTCCTTGAAGGCGACGGGCTTGACCACGTCGGCCTTGTCGAAGTCGTTGTAGTCGTGCACGTCCTTGGAGGTCAGCACGCGGGCTCCGTCAACCTTCTTGATGCCGGCGCCGTCGAAGGTCACGAGCACCTTCTTCGCCTTCCGGAGGTCGGTGTTGACCAGGGAGATGTGCGTCTCGCCGTCCTTGCGGGACACGGTGGCGTCCACCTCGGGCACGGCGCACTGGCGCTCGGTCTTGACGTGGCCGGTCAGCACCTCGGACTCCACGAATTCGGCATCCTGGTGGACGTTGTACATCTCGAAGACGTGGTAGGTCGGGGTGAGGACCATCTGCGTCTCGTTGGTCAGGATCATCGACTGGAGCACGTTGACCACCTGGGCGATGTTGGCCATCTTGAGGCGGCGGGTGTATTTGTGGAAGATGTCGAAGTTGAGCGCGGCGATGATGGCGTCACGCATCGTGTTCTGCTGATAGAGGTGGCCCGGGTTGGTGCCCGGCTCCACGTCGAACCAGGTGCCCCACTCGTCGAGCAGGAGCGCCACGCGGCCGGACGGGTCGAGTTCGTCCATGATCTCGATGTGCTTCTTCAGGACATCCTCGATCTCGATGGTCTTGGACAGGAACCAGTAGTAGTCCTTCTCGGAGAACTTGGTGGCGGAACCCTTGCTGCCGTTCCAGCCGAGGACGGTGTAGTAGTGCAGGGAGATGCCCTCCATGCCCTTGCCGACCAGGTTCTTCATCAGCACGCGGGTCCAGTTGTAGTCATAGTCAGAGGCGCCGCTGGCGATCTTGAAGACGTGGTTGCCCGGCTGGTCGCGCAGATAGGTGCCGTAGCGGCGGAAGAGGTCGCTGTAGTATTCCGGCGTCATGTTGCCGCCGCAGCCCCAGGCTTCGTTGCCGATGCCGAAGTATTTGACTTTCCAGGGCTCCTCGCGGCCGTTGGCGCGGCGCAGGTCGGCCATCGGGGTCTTGGCGGAGGAGGTCATGTACTCGACCCATTTCGCCATCTCCTCGACGCTGCCGCTGCCCACGTTGCCGCTGATGTAGGGCTCGATGCCCAGCATCTCGCAGAGGTTGAGGAACTCGTGCGTGCCGAAGCTGTTGTCCTCGAGCGTGCCACCCCAGTTGTTGTTGGTCAGGTAGCCGCGCTGGTCCTGCGGACCGATGCCGTCCATCCAGTGGTAGTCGTCGGCGAAGCAGCCGCCCGGCCAGCGCATCACGGGCACCTTCAGCGCCTTGAGCGCGTCGAACACATCCTTGCGGTAGCCTTCGACGTTGGGGACGGAAGAATCCTTGCCGACCCACAGGCCGCCATAGATGCAGCGGCCGAGGTGCTCGGAGAACTGACCGTAGATTTCGGCGGGGATGACCTGGCCGGTGCCGGCGTCATGGACGCGGACCGTGGCATCCTGGGCGGAGAGCGTTGTGGATGCGAGCAGGCAGAAGCCCGCCAGCAGGAGAATCATTTTCTTCATTTGTTCGGGATTTGTAATTGCATTTGCGCAAAATTACGAAGGAAAATTCGTATTTTTGTGTTCGTATGGCCAAGACTTCTATCAATATCGACGCACAATGTGCTAAAATCCTTTCAGATGTCCAGGAGGGGCGTTTCAGCCCCGTCTATCTGCTGATGGGAGACGAGCCATACTACCCCGAACTCGTCTGCGACGCCATCCTCAAATACTGCATCCCCGAGGAGGAGAAAGACTTCAACGAGACGGTCTGCTACGGCGGCGAAGTGACGGCCGACCAGGTCGTGACCGCCGCGCGCCGCTTCCCGATGATGGCCGAGCGCCAGCTCGTCGTGGTCAAGGAGGCGCAGCAGATGAAGGGCATCGAAGACCTCTCCTACTACTGCGCGGATCCGCTGGACAGCACGGTCCTCGTGATCCTGATGCACGGCGCCTCCGCCGACAAGCGCAAGGCCTTCTACAAGGCAGCCGCCAAGATCGGCACGGTCGTGGATTCCCCCGCCCTGCGGGACTATATGATTCCCGACTGGATCGTCGCGCATTTCGCCTCGCGCGGCCTGCAGATCGACCCGCAGGCGGCCGCCCTGTTCGCCGAGTCGGCGGGCACTTCCCTCTCCACGATCGTCGTGGAGACGGACAAGCTCACCAAGGCCCTGCCCGAGGGCGCCTCGCGCGTGACGGTCGACGACATCGAGCGCAACGTCGGCATCTCCCGGCAGTTCAGCGTCTTCGAGCTCACCAAGGAGCTCTCCTTCAGGAATGCCGCCAAGGCGCTGAAGATCGCCGCGCACCTGGGCAACGGCGCCAGGTTCGCCATACCCATGGCCGTCAGCGCCCTCTACACGCATTTCAGCCGCATCCTGCGCTACGGCGCGCTGCTCTCCCGCGGCGGCCAGCCGTCCGCAGAGGACAAGGCCCGCGCCCTGGCGGGCGTCAACCCCTACTTCTACAAGGAATACGACACCGCCGTGCGCAACTACCCGGCCAGGAAGGCGATGGCCGCCATCTCCCTGCTCTGCGAGTACGACTACCTCGGCAAGGGCGGCGACGGCTCGACGGTCGTCTCCGACGGCGAGCTCCTCGTCGAGCTCACCGCCAAGCTCCTCAACCTCTGACGCTCCCCGGAAGACAACAAAAAGGGCCGCCCCGGAGGACGGCCCATAAAAGGGAGAGAATGATCTGCTAATTCTCGAATTTCTTTTCCTTGACGCGGGTGAGTTTCTCCTTCATGGCGTCGACTGCCTCGGTAACGGCATTCTCGAAGGTGTCGGCTTCGCGCTCGATGATGAGCTCCTCGCCCGGGATGTGGATCTGGATTTTGGCGTACTTGCCTTGTTTGAGATGGTCTTCGAGTGCAACCTCGATTTCATTGGAAAGGTCCTCGCAGAAGCGCGACAGACGCTGGACCTTCTTCTCCACGAACGCGGTGAGCTGCTCACTCGCGTCGAACTTGAGGGCTTTGAATTTAATCTCCATAGTTACCATCATTTTTGGCCCTGGGATGGGCGGATTTATAAACACTTTGCAGCCGCTCGATGGAATTGTGCGTGTAGACCTGGGTCGCCGCCAGGGAGCTGTGGCCCAGCAATTCCTTGATGGAATTGAGGTCCGCACCCCCGTCCAGAAGCTCCGTCGCCAGCGTATGACGCAGGACGTGTGGAGACTTCCGGCCGCTGATGCCGTCGATCCCGGCGAGGGCCGCCTTGACCGCCCGGTCCACGTAGACCGGATAGAGGCGCTCCCCCCTGGGAGTCTGCAGCAGCGGGGCTTCCGAAGCCCGATCCGCGTATTTCAAAGAGTCAACTGCTTGTAAATATAATAAAATTTCATCACAAAGCACAGGCGGCAGCGGAATTTCTCGCATTTTGTCGCCCTTGCCCCGCACTCGCAGTACCCGCCGCGCCAGGTCCACCGACTCCCGGTTCAGCGAGATCAGCTCCGCCCGTCGCAGCCCCGTCGCGAACAACATCCCGAGGATCATCCGCTGCAGCTGGTCCTCATATTTCCCAAACTCCAGCACCCCCTTCGTCTGCTCGAAATACGTCCGCATCGCGTCCTCCCGGTAGAACACCGGCAGGCGCTTCTCCTGCTTCGGCCGGCTCACCAGCCGCACCGGATTGCTCTCCAGCGCCCCCTCCTTCATCAGAAACTTACAGAACCCGCTCAGCACGCTCAGATGCAGGTTCACCGTCTTCGCCCCCTCCTTTCGTTCATCCAACAAATACACCTCATACGCCCGCACCGTCTGCACATTCAACCATTTCGCGGCGTCGGCAACTGCCTCCGGAAACCGTAGCCACCCTCGGCTCCGTAAGAGGGAGGGGCCCGCTTCCGAAGGAAGTGGGAGGGGTCCGGCGGAATCGCCGGACGTTTCCGGAGGCAGTTCGCCGCGACGCGAATAGATACAGAAGTCTTCTAAGACACCCCGATAGATCTCGATGGTGCGGGGAGAATAGCGGCGGATCGCGGAGAGATAGTCGAGGTAGCGCTCAATCATACTTCATGCAGGCCAAGCTCAGAAGCGTGCTGCCGCATGAAGGCATCCGCCTCCTCGAAATTATTCCCAATGACACCATCCAGGATGGCCTCCTTGACCATCTCCTTGAGCTGCCCGATCTGCGCACACGGCGGAATGCCGTAGACCTTCATCACATAATCCCCGTCGATCGGATTCTTGAAATTGCGGATCGCATCCTTCGCCTCCACCTCCACCAGCTTCCGCTTCACCAGCTCGAAATTGGCGCGGATCCGCGCCACCTTCGACTCATTCTTCGACGTGATGTCCGCATTGCACAGCACCATCAGATCGTCGATATCGTCGCCCGCATCGAACAGCAGACGCCGCACGGCAGAATCCGTGACCCCGTCGTCCACCAGCGCGATCGGCCGCAAATGCAGCCGCACCAGCTTCTGGACATACTTCATCTCGTCCATCGACAGCCGCAGGCGGCCGAAAATCTTCGGCACCATCCGCGCGCCCACCACCTCGTGGCCGTGGAACGTCCAGCCCACCGCCGGATCGTAGCGCTTGCTCGCCGCCTTGCCGATGTCATGCAAAAGCGCGGCCCAGCGGAGCCAGAGGCTGTCCGACACCGCCGCCACATTGTTCAGAACAGCCAGCGAATGCGCGAAATTATCCTTGTGGCCGCGGCCGTCCACCGTCTCCACGCCCTTCAGGGCGAGCAGTTCCGGCAGCACATAGGGCAGCAGCCCCGCCTCGTCCATCAGCAAGAACGCACGCGCAGGGTCGGCCGTCAGCATCATCTTGTTGAGCTCCTCGGCAATCCGCTCGCAGGAGAGAATCTGCAGGCGGTCCGCCATCCGGCGCATCGAGGCCATCGACTCGGGGACAATCGTAAAAGGATGCTCCGGCGTCGAAAGCCGGGTCGCGAAACGCACGGCCCGCAGCATCCGGAGCGGGTCGTCGGAATAGGTCGTGTCCGGATCGAGCGGCGTGCGGATGATGCCGGCCGCCAGGTCGCGGATGCCGCCGAACGGATCCACGAGCGCGCCGAAATCCTCCTGCTGCAGCGAGAACGCCATCGCGTTGATGGTGAAATCCCGGCGCTGCTGGTCGTCCTCGAGCGTGCCGTTCTCCACGATCGGCTTGCGCGACTCGCGCCGGTAGGACTCCTTGCGCGCGCCGACGAACTCCACTTCGTCGCCGCCGAAATGCAGCATCGCCGTCCCGAAATTCTTGAAATACGTGACGTTAGTCCTGATCCGCTTGCCGACCGCCCTGGCAAAATCAATTCCGCTCCCCTCCACCACGATGTCGATGTCGGAGCGCGGACAACCCAGGAAACAGTCGCGCACAAAACCGCCGATCACGAACGCGCGTACTCCCCTCTCGGCAGCAACTTCGCTGACGACGCGGAAGATCGGGCGATCCAGGAACTGGGCGGCTATTGTGGGCATAACATCTCTTCGAAAGAGGGAATCCGGTCCAACGGGACGAACGTGTCCCCTTTCAGACCGTAAAGATACGTCATTTTTCCGTTAGTCACGAACAAAAAACGCACGCCGAGCACGGAATTGTAGCGCATCGCCTGCTCGACGACGTGCGCATCGAGCGCCACGTCAGGGCGTTTGCATTCCACTACAGCCAGCGGCTGGCCCGCCCGGTCGTAGACCAGGATGTCGGCTCGCCAGCTCTTGGCGCCGAACTTGAAGCCCACCTCGCTGTTCATCATATGCTCCGGGACGCCGAACGCATCCCGGAGCTGTACGATGAACCACTGCCGCACCCGCTCCTCGGGCGTGGCGGCGACTTCTTTACGACGGAGTGGATCCCAGATCTGTTCCATCTATTCTATTTCTTGCAACGGACGGCAGCCTCCTCGACAGGCAGGCAGCCGCGGTACTGCGCAATCCAGGTGTTGAAACCGGCCACGTCGGTCGGATCCGGCTGCACCTGCTCGCCCGCGTTGCCCGCGAAGACGACCTGGTCCAGCCAGGCGTCCAGCGACAGGCCCTGCGGGTTGTCGATGCGGAAGGCAGCCAGCAGGGCGATGCCCCAGGCGCCGCCCTCGCCCGCCGTCTCCATCACGGAGATCGGAGAGTTGAGCGCGGCCGCGAGATAGCGCTGGCCCACGCCCTTCGTCTTGAAGAGGCCGCCGTGGCCCGTGATGCGGTCCACCTTGACCTGCTCCTCGCCGAAGAGGATGTCGTTGCCGATCTTGAGCACACCGATCGAGGCGTAGATGTGCGCACGCATCATGTTGGCAAGCGTGAACTTGTCGGAAGCGTCGCGCACGAAGAGCGGGCGGCCCTCCGCCAGCCCCGTCACCGGCTCGCCGGAGATGTAGTTGTAGGAGATCAACCCGCCGCAGTCGGGATCGCCCTCCAGGGACAGGTTGAACAGCCGGGTGAAGATCGCGCCCCGGTCCACGGGGACGCCGAGCAGTTGCTGGTATTCCTGGAAGAGGTTGACCCAGGCATTGATGTCGGACGTGCAGTTGTTGCAGTGCACCATCGCCACCGGCGCGCCTTCGGGCGTGGTGACGATGTCGATCATCTCGTACGGCTTGGTCAGGTCCTTCTCCAGCACGATCATCGAGAACGAGGACGTGCCGGCGGAGACGTTGCCCGTGCGCGGCCGGACGGCGTTGGTGGCCACCATGCCGGTGCCGGCGTCGCCCTCGGGCGGGCAGAGCGCCGCCCCGGGCTGCAACGTGCCGGACGGGTCCAGGAAGCGGGCGCCCTCCGGCGTCAGGCTGCCGGCGTCGGCGCCGGCGGAAATGCACCTGGGCAGGATGTCGCGCAGCTTCCAGGGATACTTGCGCGACGCGATGAGCGCGTCGAACTTGTCCACCATCTGCGCGTTGTAGTCTTTCGTCTTCGGATCCACCGGAATCATGCCGGAGGCGTCTCCGATGCCGAGCACGCGCTCGCCCGTGAGCAGCCAGTGGACATAGCCCGCGAGCGTGGTCAGGAAGTCGATCTGCGGCACGTGCTTTTCCCCGTTCAGAATGGCCTGATAGAGGTGGGAGATGCTCCAGCGCAGCGGGATGTTGAAGTTGAACAACCCGGACAGTTCCGCAGCGGCGACGCCCGTGTTGGTGTTGCGCCAGGTGCGGAACGGCACGAGGATCTTGCCGTCCGCGCCGAACGCCATGTAGCCGTGCATCATCGCGCTGATGCCGATGGAGGCCAGGCGCGTGATCTCGCAGCCGTATTCCTTCTTCACATTGGCGCGCAGGTCGGCGTAGCAGGCCTGCAGGCCGCTGTGGATGGCTTCGATGCTGTAGGTCCAGAGGCCGTCCACGAGCTGGTTCTCCCACTCGTGGCTGCCCTGGGCGACGGGCTTGAAATCCGGTCCGACAAGGACCGCCTTGATGCGCGTCGAGCCCAGCTCGATGCCCAGGACAGCCTTGCCGGACTCGATGATGTGTTTCGCGTCGGTCATCTTACTTCAGCGCTTTGTCGAGCAGATAGTAGACCTCGTTCATCCGGAGCTCCTTCTTGAACTCGGGGATGGTGGTGCCCTTGTGGATGTGGACGAACTCGATGCCGGTCATCTCGGCGAAATCGTCCCAGTACTCGGCCGTGATGTCGTAGCTGAATGCGGAGTGGTGCGTGCCGCCGGCCAGGATCCAGGCGCCGGCGCCGACTTCGAAGGTCGGCTGCGGGACCCAGAGAGCGGAGGCGACGGGGAGCTTGGGCATCGGCTTGGGCTCGATGCACTCCACGTCCTGCGCGATCAGGCGGAAACGGTTGCCGAGGTCCACCACGGTGGCCTTGATGCCGGGGCCGGTCTTGGAGGTGAAGACCAGGCGGGCGGTCTGCTGCTTGCGGATGCCGATGCCGAGGAAATGGACCTCGAGCTTCGGTTTGTCGCTCGCGATCATCGGGCAGATCTCGAGCATGTGGCTCTGCAGGCAGGAGCTCTTGTCGCCGGCAAAGTTGAGCGTGTAGTCCTCAAGGAAGGAGCAGCCCGTCGGCAGGCCCTGGGACATCACCCAGAGGGTGCGGTAGAGGCAGGCGGTCTTCCAGTCGCCTTCGGCGCCGAAACCGTAGCCCTCCTCCATCAGGCGCTGCGAGGCGAGGCCCGGGATCTGGTCGAAACCGCAGAAGTCCGGAGCGTCCACGTCGGCGTCGCCGAGGTCGTCGAAGTTGGTGGTGAAGGCCGTGGCGCCTTCGTCCTTCAGGACACGGCGCAGGGCGATCTCCGCCTTGGCGGAGTTGCGGACCTTCTCCCAGTACACCTGCTCGCCGGATTCGTCGATCTTGACGGTGTAGAGTTTCTTGTACTCCTCCACCAGGGCCTCGACCTCGGCGTCGGTGACCTTCTTGTAGTATTCCATCAGGGACGAGACCGGGTAGTAGTCCACGTGGTAACCGAGCCGCTGCTCGAACTCCACGCGGTCGCCGTCGGTCACGGCCACGTTGTTCATGTTCATGCCGAACATCAGGCAGCGGACCTCCTTGGCGTCTGCCACGCCGGCGGCCACGCGGGCCCACACGGCGATCTTCTTCTGGGCCTCCTCGCTCTTCCAGTAACCGACGACGACTTTGCGCGGCACGCGCATGCGGGCGCAAATGTGGCCGTACTCGATGTCGCCGTGGGCGCTCTGGTTGAGGTTCATGAAGTCCATGTCGATCTTGTCCCAGGGAATCTCCGCGTTGTACTGGGTGTGGAAGTGCAGGAGCGGCTTCTCCAGGGACTGGAGGCCCTTGATCCACATCTTGGCCGGGGAGAACGTGTGCATCCAGGTGATGACGCCCACGCACTTGGGCTCGTTGTTGGCGGCCTTCATCACGGCCTCCACTTCCTTGCTGCTGTTGGCAGTGCCCTTATAGACAATCTTGACGGGGATGTTGCCGGAGGCGTTGAGCCCCGCGACCATCTCCTTGGAGTGTCCGTCGACGGCGACCACCGCATCTCCGCCATAGAGGAGCTGCGCGCCGGTCACCCACCATAATTCGCAATTTTCAAATGCCATATAGATAGTTTCTGTTTGGATTGGTTATTTCTTTTTCTGACCGTAGTAGGCGTTGGGGCCGTGCTTGCGGCTGTAGTGCTTCTCGATCAGATGTTTGTTCATCTTGGGTCCGAAGCCCGGGATGTAGTTGGTCTTGAGCTTCTCGGAGGTGCTGAGGCCCACGGAGATGTAGGCCATCTTGGCCACCTGCTCCAGCACGACGGCGTTGTGGACGGCGTTGTCGGCATCCTTGCCCCAGGCAAAGGGGCCGTGGTTGCGCACCAGCACCGCCGGCGTGTCGTCGGGATTCAAGCCCTTGAAGCGCTCCACGATGACGTTGCCGGTCTCCTTCTCATATTCGCCGAAAACCTCGGACCGCTTCATGTTGCGCGTGCAGGGGATGTCGTCGTGGAAGTAGTCCGCGTGCGTGGTGCCGATGTTGGGAATGTCCACGCCCGCCTGCGCCCACGCCGTGGCGTAGGTGGAATGGGTGTGCACCACGCCCCCGATGTTCGGGAAGGCGCGGTACAGCACCAGATGCGTCGGCGTGTCGGAAGAAGGGTTCAACTCCCCTTCCACCACCTTGCCGTCGAGGTCCACCACCACCATGTCGGAGGGCTTCATCGTGTCGTAGTCCACGCCGGAGGGCTTGATGACCACCAGGCCGCTCTTGCGGTCGATGGCGGAGACGTTGCCCCACGTGAAGATGACGAGGCCGTGCTTGACGAGGTCGAGGTTGGCTTTCCAGACCTTTTCTTTCAGTGCTTCAAGCATAGACTACCAGAAATAGATGTAGAAAGCGACCGTGAAGGCCAGGATGATGCAGGTGTGGATGACATCCCAGGTGCCCCAGGAGGCGCGGGTAGCGGCCTTCTGCTCGGGGGTGGCGGTGCCGAAGCACAGGCCCTCGATCTGCTTCTCCTCCGGCTTCTTGGTGAAGAGGCTCACCACGATGGCGAGCACCACGCAGAAGAGGAACATCCAGACACAGAACGCATACACGTTCAGCTCGTTGAAGATGAAGGTGAAGACGTTGTGCGCCTGCGGGTTGATAATCATCGTGAACAGACGCGTGAAGCCGAGGACCAGACCCACGATCAGGGTCCACATGCCGGCCTTGGGCGAGGTCTTCTTCCAGCAGATACCGAGGAGGAACACCGCAGCGATGGCCGGAGCCAGGAGGCTCTGCACGCTCTGGATGTAGTTGTAGAGGCTCTTGCCCATGGACTGGATCACGAAGATCCACAGCACGCCGAGCACGACCACCACCACGGTGGCGATACGGCCGATGGTCACGAGCTTGCGCTCATCGGTATCCGGATGCTTGCGCTTGTAGATGTCGATGGTGTAGAGCATGGCGGAAGAGTTGTACAGCGAGGCCAGGGAGCTCATCAGCGCGGCGAGGATACCGCAGATCACGACGCCCTTGAGGCCCACCGGGAGGAGGGTGTTGACGAGCATCGGGAAGGCGATGTCGGGGTTGGCGACGGTGCCGTCGGCGGTCACGCCAAGGGCGGCGGCGAGCGTCTGGCCGATCTGGGAATCAGGGGTCTTGGTGAGCGCGAAGGCGATCATGCCCGGGATGAGGAACAGGAACACCGGAAGGAGCTTGAGGTAGGCGCCGAAGATGGTGCCGCGGCGGGATTCTTTCTGGTTCTTGCCGGAGAGAACGCGCTGGACGATGAACTGGTCGGTGCACCAGTACCAGAAGCCGATGATGGCGGAGCCGAACAGGGCGCCGTACCACGGGAACTCAGGATCCTTGCCGGAACGCATCAGGTCGGTCATCGAGTCGCCGAGGTCGTTGACAGGCTGCGCGGCGCAGATGTCCATCATGGCGTTCCAGCCGCCGAGCTCGCGGAGGCCGAGCCAGAGGATGACCAGCGAGCCGACCAGCAGGATCGGGGTCTGGAGGACGGAGGTCTTGAGGACCGACTCCATGCCGCCGATGACGGTGTAGATGGCGGTGATGATCACGAGGGCCAGGGCGGCCACCCAGAAGTTGATGCCCAGGAGGGTATTGAGCGCGAGGCCGCCCGCGAGGACGGTCACGGAGACCTTGGTCAGGACGTAGCTGGCGAGGGACAGCCAGGTGAGGATGCCGCGGCTCTCCTTGTTGTAGCGCTTCTCGAGGAACTCGGGCATGGTGTAGACCATGCTGCGCTCGTAGAACGGCACGAAGACCCAGCCGAGGATGAGGATCATCCAGCCCTGGATCTCCCAGTGGGCCTGGGCCATGCCGGCGGAGGCGCCGGTGCCGGCCAGACCGATGAGGTGCTCGGAGCCGATGTTGGATGCGAAGATGGAAGCGCCGATGGCGATCCATGTGGCCGAACGGCCGCTCAGGAAATAGTCGCCGGAGGTCTCTTTCTTTTTACGGGAGACGCTCCAGCAGATCCACACCATCGCCAGGAAGAAGAGTCCGATGACCATCCAGTCCCAGGATGCGAGGGAGATGCGGTTCAGGTCCGCGGCCTGTAAAGGCAGGAAGGATAACATATACACGATTAGATTGATTATTGATTCACGCTGAAGGCAAAGATGCAGTGGCTGTGGTAGGTCTCACCGGGACGGAGGACGACGGAAGGCCACTGGGGCTTGTTGGGGCTGTCGGGATAGTGCTGCGTCTCCAGGCAGATGCCGGTGCGCTGCTGATAGACCACGCCGCCCTTGCCGGTCACGGTGCCGTCGAGGAAGTTGCCGCTGTAGACCTGGATGCCGGGCTCGTCGGTATAGACCTGGAGCTTGATGCCCGTCTGCGGGCAGGTGAGCTCGGCGGCGAGCACGTCGATATCGCAGTTGGTGTCGAGGACCCAGTTGTGGTCATAGCCGTTGCCGTTCTTGAGCTGCTCGAACTCATACTCGTTGATGCGGTCGCCGATCTTGTGGGCCACGGTGAAGTCCATCGGGGTGTCGGCCACCGGCAGAATCTCGCCGGTCGTCATATACGTAGCGTCCACCGGGGTGTACTGCGAAGCGTTGATGAAGAGCTCGTCCTCGCAGATGCTGTGGTGGGCGGGATCGCCGGAAAGGTTGAAGTAGGAGTGGTTGGTCATATTGATGATTGTCGGGGCCGTGGTCGTGGCCTCGTAGGCGATGTCGATCTTGTTGTCGTCCGTGAGCGTGTAAGTCACGAAAGCGGTGACCGCACCCGGGAAGTTGTTGTCGCCCTCCGGAGAATCCATGCGCAGCTTGATGTGGCGGGCGTCGGCCTCCACGACCTTGTAGGGCTGGTACTGCCAGCCGGTCGGACCGCCGTGCAGACAATGGCCGAAGTTGTTCTTCGGCAGGTCATACTCGACGCTGTCGATGGAGAACTTGCCCTGGTTGATGCGGTTGGCGTAGCGGCCGATCGAGGCGCCGAAATCCGTCTGGTTGTTCTCGGGATAGTAGTCCTCGACCTTGTCGAAGCCCAGGACCACGTCGCGCTTGATGCCATCCTTGTCCGCCAGGACGATGGAGGTGATGCGGCCGCCGAAGTTGGTCACGGTCACTTCCATCCCGGACGCGTTGGTCATTTTGTAGAAACGGTCCCCCTGCTCGCTGGCGCAGGAGCAGAGTGCGACGGCGCAGAGCGCCGGCAGAATGATATTGACGATTTTCATATCTGTGTGAAGATAGTTATTGCTTCGCGTTATCTTTGACAAGATACAAAAATAACAACTTCCACGCGCACCCGCGCGCAGAAATCCACCTTTTCCTTCTAAAAATCCGTCAAAATCCGGAGCAGGAACGGCCCCGGACGCGCTTAGAGGCCGACAAACGGGATATGGGTCCCGAAGAAGCGGTCGAGCGTGCCGTCCGTCGCCAGGTCGGCCGGCTTGCCGGTCAGCACCGGCCCGCTGGAGCTGGTGACCGTCGTCTCCGGCAGGAGCCAGAGGAGGTCGGCGGTGCGGATGGCGCTCTCCAGGTCATGCGTGGTGAGCAGGATGGCCTTCTGCCGGACCCGGGCAAGCAGCTTGAGCGTCTCCCAGGTCTCCAGCCGGCTGGTGACGTCCAGGAAGGCCGTGGGCTCGTCCAGCAGGATCACGGGGCATTCCTGTGCCAGCGCCTTGGCGAGATAGGCCTTCTGGCGCTCGCCGTCGCTCAGTTCGGCGAGCATGCGGTCCGACTTGGCCGCGATGCCGACCATCTCCAGGGACTCGCGCACAACGGCGTGGTCCTCTTCCTCCAGTTTGCCGAAGAAGCCCGTATGCGGATAGCGGCCCATCGAGACCAGTTCGTAGACCGTGATGGCCCCCGGGAACCCGCGGTCCGTAAGCACCACGCCCACCTTCGACGCACGCTCCTCCGGAGAGTACGTCTGCAGGGGCCTTCCCTCCAGGATGATTTCGCCGTCGAGCGGCTTCAGCAGGCCGCAGAGCGTCCGGAGAAGCGTGGACTTGCCGGAGCCGTTGCGGCCGAGCAGGCAGGTCACGCCGCCGGCAAAGAGCTGCAGGTTGATTCCGGAATGGACGACGCGCCGGACGCCGCCCCGGAGGGGGTATCCGATGCTCAGCGAGCGGGTTTCTATGGAAGGGGGAAGGAACACGGTATCAGTTGAAATAATGCTGGTTGCGACGGTTGACGATGACGTACAGGATGACCGGGACGCCGACGACAGGCGTGACGGCGCTCAACGGGAGGAGGCTGTTGCTGCCCGGCCAGACGGTCAGGATGCTGCAGAGCAACGCGATGACGCATCCGGACAGGAGCGTGACGGGCAGCAGGTGCCGGTGGTTGTCGGTGCCGGTCAGCAGGCGCGCGATATGCGGCACGGCGAGGCCGAGGAAGGAAATCGGGCCGCAGAAAGCCGTCACCACGGCCGTCAAGATGCCCGTACAGGTCAGGATCAGCACCCGCGCGCGACGTACGTTGACGCCCAGGTTGGCGGCATACGACTCGCCCAGCAGCATGGCGTTGAGCGGCTTGACCAGCAGCAGGGAGCAGAAGAGCCCGGCCACCACGAAACCGGCCAGCCAGGGCAGCTTGGAGAGCGAGACGCCGCTGAAATCGCCCATCCCCCACATCACGTACTGATGCACCTTGTCGGCGGAGGCCTGGTAGTTGAGGATGGAAATGACCGAAGACGCCAGATAGCCCAGCATGATACCGATAATCAGCAGCATCACGTTGCCGGACACCCGGTGCGAGAACCAGAGGATCATCAGCAGGACCACGGCGGCGCCAATGAGGGCCGCCACGATCGTGGAAAGGTAGCTGGCGGCGCCCAGCCAGATCATCGCGATGGCGACGCCCAGGTTGGCGCCGTCGCTGATGCCCAGGATGGACGGGCCGGCGAGCGGATTCTTGAAGAGGGTCTGGAGCATCAGGCCGCTGACCGAGAGGGCGGCTCCGGCCAGGAGCGCCGTGACGGTCTGCGGCAGGCGCGTCTCCAGGACGATGATCCGCCAGGCCTCCCGGCCTTCAAAATGGCCGAAGATGATGTTGAGCACGTCCGTCAGCGGGATCCGGACGGACCCCCGGATAAGGCCGACGCAGAACAGCGCCAGAACACCTGCGATCAGCAGTACATACAACCCAAAATAGCGTCCTTTAGTCATCCAGCGGGAAATAATAGCGTTGAACGTGTCCGGGCAGCAGATCCGGATGATAGATGGCGATCATGTCCTCGAGCACCCGGTCGGGGTGCAGGGTGATGTCGTCGTAATAAGTCGTCGTAAGCGTGTTGCAGGCGAAGATCTTCCGCTCCTTCCATGCGCGGAAGCGCGCATAGGGAGCGTACTCCTCCTTCAGCAGCTTGTATGTCATCGGCGTGCGGACGCCGTATTTCAGCAGCCACAGGTCCGCCTCGCCGGCACGGTCGAAGACCTCCTCGAAGGAGAGGTGCGTGCTGCTCGTGCCCGGGACGTCCCGGAAAATGTAGTCGGCACCCGCGTCCGCGTGTAGCGTGGCGATGTAGCTCCGGCCGTCGGGGACGGCCCAGGAGTTGCCGTATTTGCGCTCCAGCAGCAGTTTCGGCCGGTCGGCCGAGCCCGCCGCCAGCGCGCGGAGCTCGAAATAGTGGTCGCGGGTCTGCTCGAAAACGGCTTTCGCCTCGTCGTGCGTCCCGAACAGCAATCCGTAGAAGAGCACCCACTCGGTGCGGCCGAGCGGATGGTTCTCCATATAGTCGGCCGCCTCGACGATCGGAATCCCGAGTTTCTCGGCGCTGCCGTAGCCATTGTTCTCGAAGGGTGACGCGATGATCAGGTCGGCTCCCAGGTCCACGATCTTCTCCACGTTGGGCGACGTGGACAGGCCCACGTCGGCGATCCTGCCCTCCGCGATCCGGCCAAGCACCTCGTGCGAAGTGATGTATTCCGGCTCGCAGACGCCGGCCACGCGGTCCAGGACGCCGAGCCGTTCGGCGATGGCGGTATGGACGGACGTATAGATGACCGCCCGCCGGGCCGGGACGCGGATAACGGTGCCGTCCGCCGGCAAATCCGCGGGAAGCGGCCTGGCGCGGTCCACGAGCACATAGTGCTGCCGCTGACGCAGCGTATCCCAAGGGTCGCGGATGCGCACCGAGGTGTAGTCGGAATAAAAGGTAATGGACAGGTTGCGGGCGAAGCGAAGGGTGTCGGCCGACAGGGCGGAAGCGCCTCCCCCATGCTGTCGGACGCCGCAGGCGCAGGCCAGGGCCAGAGGCAGGGAGAGCAGGAAGACCCTGGTGATTCTACGCCAGGTACAGCGCACGACAGCGCCATATGTCCACTTCTTGCTCATCTTTCCCTACAAATATACAAATTATTCCGAATGTTATTCCTGATGGAACCAGTCAAAATCAGCATGGCCGCCGGGCGTCTGCGTGGCATACAACTCCAAGCTGGCTTCCGTGCCGTCATAAGCCAGGATGCGTTCTGCGCCGTCCGGCGTGACGATGCGGAAAATCCGCTCCCGGAGCATTCCCGGGAAAGAGCCGCTGCGGGCGCCGACCGTCAGGGTGCGTCCGTGCAGCCGGAACGGGATGACCGTGCAGGCGCCCTGTCCGTAGCGGTAGCCGTCCCCTTCATCCTCGTAGAGCTCGAAGCTGCCGTCCGCGCCGGGATAGACGCGGATCTCCAGGTCGTCCCAGGGCTTCTCGCCGCTGTACTGCACCGCCGGGCCCAGCGGGATGATGGCCCCGGCGCGGGCGAAGAGCGGCACGCTGTCGAGGTGCGTCGTGCGCGTGACGGTCTGCCCGCCTTTCAGGCGTTCACCCGAGTAGAAATCATACCAGTCCGTCCCTTTCGGGAGATAGACGCGCGTAGTGCGCGCCGCCGCGAAATCCACCGGCGTATCGTCAAAGCGGACTTCTTCGGGCGTGTACTGCGCGTGCAGCACGGGCGCCACCAGCAGCGAGCGGCCGAAAAGGAACTCGTCCGGCAACTCCCTTGCGGCCTTGTCGGCCGCGAAATCCATCACCAGCGCCCGCTGGAAGGTGCCGTCGGCCGACGAGACATCCCAGGCGGTACCGTAGATATAGGGAAGGAGCGCATAGCGCAGCCGGATCGCCGACGCGATGGCGTCGTAGACCGGCTCGCCGGGCGCACCGAACTCCCAGATCTCGCGCCGCGAGCTTTCGCCGTGGCTGCGCATGATCGGGCAGAAAGCGCCGTACTGCAACCAGCGCACGTACAGCTCCTGGAAGAGCGGGTTGCGGGCGCAGCTGGCATCGCCGTAGATGCGGTTGTAGCCATCCGGGAAGAAGCCGCCGCAGTCGGTATTGAAGTTCGGATTGCCCGTCATGGCGAATCCCAGGCCGGCGGGGACCTGCGCGCGGAGCGTCTCCCAAGAGGAATGGACGTCGCCGCTCCAGGTATTGGCGCCGGTGCGCTGCTGGCCCGCCCAGGCGGAACGCGTCATCACCATCACGCGGCGTCCGGAGGCCTTTTTCTGGTTTTCGGCCACACCTTCGACCGACACGAGCGGGAAGGCGTTGCGCACGCGCCGGAAGGAGCCGCTGCCGGTCTCCACGTCCAGGTCGCTGTCCTGGAAGTCCAGGTGATCCGGCTCGGTGGAATCCATCCACCAGGCGTCGATGCCCATCTTCTCCAGCCGGAGCAGGTGTTTCCAATAGATGTCGCGGGCTTCCTGCGAATAGGCGTTATAAGGTTTCACGCCGGAAGGATAGTCGCGCCGCGGCGGCCAGTCGGGCAGGCCGGACTGCGGCCAGGTAGAGAAGTCGAAGAGCAGACCCCTGGCGGCCAGTTCGCGGTAAGGCTTGGTCATCGGGCCGAACGAGGCCCAGATGGAAATCATCAGCTTCGCGTGCAGTGCGTGTATCTCGTCGATCATCGCCTGCGCATCGCGGAAGTCGTCGTTGAGGAACTCCATCGCGTTCCACTGGTAGTTGTTGCCCCAGTACTGCCAGTCCTGAATGATGCAGTCGATGGGGACGCCGCGCTCGCGATAGCCGCGCAGCGCGTCCAGCAGCTCGCGGCTGCTCTTGTAGCGTTCGCGGCTCTGCATGAAGCCGTAGCTCCACAGCGGCAGCATCGGCACGCGGCCGGTCAACGCCCGGTAGCCGGCGATCACGCCGTCGGCGTCACCGCCCCAGATGAAGTAGTAGTCGACGGTCTCCCCTACCTCGGACTCGAAGCACATCCCGGCCTCGTCATCGCGGAAGGTGGTCGGCGAGGGATTGTCCCAGAAGATGCCGTATCCCTTGACGGACTGCACCACGGGGACGAAATCCTCCGTGTTGCCCTGAATCATGTAGCGCGTCTTACCACGCAGCGACAGGGCGCCGTCCTGCAGGATGCCGAGGCCGTAGAACGGCTCGCCCGCCTCCGGCAGGAAGGCCTGCCGCACGATGCAGGCATCCTTGTCCAGGCCCTCCGTGCGCTTCTCAAGCCCCCAGGCGCCTTCCTTCAGCAGGAGTTTTCCTTTCGACGAGAAGAAACGGACCGTACCGTCCGCCGCCACGGCAACCTTCAGCGCGCCGCTGTCGTACATCGTGCCGTCCCGCGTCACGGAAGTCCTTACGTCTACTTCCTGCGGCACGGCCGTCACGGCGAAACTGCCCTGCGGCGCCGCCCCGCCCTTGACGACCCGCACGGTCGTCGGGGTATAAAACTGGATGGAAACGCCCTCCTGCGCCCCAGCGGACAGGGTCACCGCCAGCATCAGCATCCAGCAGAAAAATATCTTTCTCATTTTGGTCATCAGTTACAAAAAAAAACGTCATCCGCCAGCTTGACCGGCGGATCTACTCCTGCCGGAACCAGTCAAAATCGGCATGTCCGCCCAGGACCTGCGTCGAATAGCAGAAAAGCCCCGTCCGGTAGCCGGTGAAATAGTCCAGGGAGAAGCGCATCTGCAGCGGATCATCAATCTCCTGCCACTCAGCGTCTTCCCACCTGTAAGCGAGCCAGGCCAGGTCCCGGTCGAAGTCGTAGCGCACCCGCAGCTCCACCCTTTCCGCGCGGGCGGGCTCGCACAGGAGCACGCGCGTGACGCGCGACATCGTGCGGTCCGGGCCGCGCTGCGGCGTCTCCTGGACGGCATACAGTTCCAGGCCGGCCTCCGTGCGGCGCAGGCCGATGTCGGCGCGGCTGCTCTGGAAGGCGCTGATGCCCGCGAAATCACCCGGCTGCAGGCCGGAGGCGTCCAGCAGCACGGTGCTCGTGCACTGCGGGCCGAAGGTCCGCTGCGTCAGCGTGTTGCGCGCGTCCGGCAGGCCCGTTGCCAGCTGTCCGGTCGTCAGGCGCAGCCAGCCCGGCCGCTCCGTGAGCGACCAGCAGCCGTCCAGCGGCTTGTGGTTCCACTGCCAGACGAGGGCAAGCTCCGCGCCGTCGAATTCGTCCGACGCCCAGACATAGTCTTCCCCGTCAGGACGGAGGTTCACCTCGAATTCCTTGACGGGCACACCATCCTCGCCGAGGACCGGCCAGCCATCCGCCCAGGTCACGGGCTGCAGCGTCGGGATGCGGCCCACGCCGCCGTGGTCCTGGAACATCATCGCGTACCAGTCGCCGCGCTGTGTCTGGACGATGGCGCCCTGCGCCACGCCGTCCTGCCGGCCGTCGAACTTGCCCTGCAGGATGGTCCGGGGCTCATATTCGCCCAGCAGCGTGCGGCTGCGCCAGCAGGTCTCCGTGCGCACGCCGCCGGCGGGCCAGTCGATCACCAGCACGTAGTACCAGTCGCCGATGTGGTAGATGTGCGCGCCCTCGGCCCGCAGCATATAACCCTCGCGCGGGCTGGAGATCAGGAGCTGGTCCACACCGCCGGGCTTGACGCCCGACAGGTCGGGCTCCAGTTCGGTGATGTAGAGGTCGCCGTTGCCCCAGACCACGTACACGCGGCCGTCCTCGAAGAGGAGCGACGCGTCGTGGAAAGGCCGGTCGATGACGCTGCGCGTCCACTTTTCGCCGATGCGCGGCGTAGAATAGATATAGGTCCTGCGCTGGTCATTGGCGATGAACAGCGCCCAGAAGCGGCCGTTCTCATAGCGCAGTGTGGTCGCCCACTGGCCCTTGCCATAGGCATTGGCGCCGCCACGCAGGTTATAGACGTCGTCGTCCTCCAGGCAGTCGTAGACATAGTCGACGATGCGCCAGTGCACCAGGTCGCGCGAGTGCATGATGGGTGCGCCGGGGCAGTAATACATCGTGGTGCTTACCATATAGTAGTCCTCCCCCACCCGGATAACATCATTGTCCGGGATGTCGGTATAAGTCAGCGGATTGACGCAGTGCGTCGTCGGCCTGGCGCAAGAAGCCGCCAGCAAGACGGTCAGCGCGAGCGCGAAAAACAGTTTTGTTCTCATTTTCTTTTCTTACTTGATCTGCCACCAGTCCCACTCGAAGCCGCCTTCCGTGAACACGAAATACAGGTCGTGCACTCCCTTGGCGCCGCTCAGGCGGACATTCTGCTTCGTCCAGCCCTTGCCGGGCTTCACTTTGAGCGTGCCGGCCAGCGGACCGTCCGGCGCATCCAGGCGCACCTCGATCCCGGCCGCCTGCGCAGCCTGCACGCAGGCCGTCAGCGTCCGGGCGCCCCGCGCCCCGAAATCGACGCCCTTGACGAGCAGGTGCTCGCCCGCGTCGATGTCACTGACCACGATGCCGCGCTCCGCGTCCTTGCGGGTCTTGAGGCCGTAGCCCCAGGCCATCGTCTCCGCCTCGACGCGGCGATACGGGTCGAAAGGCTCGATCTGCTCCAGGACGTTGTCCAGCCAGTACGGGACCTTGCGGATGGAGCCGTCCGGCTCGTAGTACATCCGCGCCGCGGACACGCTCCGGCGCTCATGGTGCACGAATGTCTCCAGGTGCATCAGGTCGTAGTTGAGACCGAAGATATAGGACGCACCCTTGTAGTCGATGATGCCGGGATGGTTGCCCCGCGTGCGCCAGGTGCGGTCCATGATATGGCCCATCGAGCGCCAGGGGCCCTCGGGGCTGTCCGCCATCGCGTAGCCGATGCCCTCCGGGCAGCAGGTGGACGCGAAAGCGAGGTAATAATGCCCGTCGCGCTTGTAGAACCAGGGACCTTCCTGGTAGTGCGCGATCTTGTAGTCCAGCATATGGATCGGGCCGTCGAGCGAGACCATGTCCTCATTGAGCTTCGCCCAGTAGACGTTCGGGTTGCCCCAGTACATATAGGCCTGCCCGTCGTCGTCGATGAACACCGACGGGTCGATGTCGTACCAGTGCTCCTTCTGCCACACCAGCGGCGCGCCTAGCGGGTCTTTGAAGGGCCCGAAGGGCGAATCGGACACCAGCACGCCGATGCCGTGGCCGTGGATCGGGCAGTACATATACCACTTGCCGCCACGCTCCACCACACACTCGGCCCAGGCGCCGTTCTTGCCCTCATACCAGGCGAAATCGTCCAGCGAGGCCACCGCGCCGTGGTCGGTCCAGTTGACCATGTCCGTGGAGGTGTAGCACAGCCAGTCGAACATCTCGAAGCCGTCCGCGCCGTCCTCATCGTGGGTCGTATAGAGATACACCACGCCGTCGTGCACATACGGAGCCGGATCGGCCGTGTATTTGGTCTGGATGAGCGGCATGTTGACCGTGCGGTTGAACTTCCACCAGTCCAGGTCGAAGAGCTCCCCGTCCCCGCCCCGGAAGAGCAGGTAGAGATCGTGCACGCCGCGGGCGCGGGCGCTGACCGGCGCCTTGACCATCATGTTGTCATTGTTGACCGTAACGGAAGCGACCGGCCGCCCGGACATCGCGTCCAGGTAGAACTCGATCACGCCTTCCGACTTGTAGTTCAGCATTTCCACGCTCACCAGCGTGGCCGGCTCCGCGCCGAAATCCACGTTGCGCAGCTGGATCCAGTCGCCGTTGTGGATGGACGTCACCCAGTGGCGGGCGCCGTCCTCGCGGTCGGTCTTGACGCCCCAGCTGGAGGCCATCGTCTCCGCCTGCGTCAGCTGGTAGGGATCCAGCGTCTGCAGCGGCGCCACGCCCTCCTGCGTGAACGGGATGAAGGGAATGCTGCCGTCCGCGCCGAACGCGAACTCCTCCACGCAGGTCGCGCGCCGGAAACCGCTTCCGTTGGGCAGGGCGCCGTTGTGATAGAACATATAATGATGCCCGCGGAAATCGACATTGCCGCCGTGGATGGTGAAGCTGTTGTCCGCTTCGTCCATGATGCGGCCCCGGTAGGTCCAAGGGCCGTGGATGGACGGCGAGGTGCTGTAGGCCATGTGCTCGGGCACGCCGCCGGCCGGATAGGACAGGTAGTAGAGCCCGTCGCGCTTGTAGAGCCAGGGACCCTCCTCATAGCCGACCATCAGCTTCTGTCGGCCGCCGTCGGACCAGTCCGGTTTCATCGACGCGGGGCCGAAACAGGCCGGATCACCCCAGCCGGGCACTTCCCGCCAGCCGTCCGGGAAGGACACCATGTCGTCGCCCAGGCGGCCGTACCAGCAGCCTTTGTTGCCCCAGAAGAGCCACGCGGAGCCGTCGTCGTCGACGAAGACGGTCGGGTCGATGAACGCGAAACCAGTCGCGAGCGGGCCGCCGAGCGCGTCGACGTAGGGGCCCTGCGGGTCGTCCGCGACGGCCACGGCCAGCGCGTCGGCGCGCGTGGCGGCTTCGGTCAGGCAGACATACCAGTACCACTTGCCGCCGCGCTCCACGAGTTGCGAAGCCCAGGCGCGGTCGCCCTGGAAGGCCCAGGGGAAAGTGGCCGTGGAGACGGGCGTACCGAGATAGGTCCAGTTGGCCATGTCCTCGGTGCTGTAGAGCTGCCAGTCCTTCATCTTGAAGTACGTGGCGTCGTCCTCGTCGTGGTCGACGGCCAGATAGAGCTTGTCGCCGTGGACGAACGGAGCCGGATCCGGCGTGAAGGACGTCCGGATCACGGGGTTCTGCGCGGTGCAGCACAGAGGAACCAGAAGGAGCAGACAACGCAACAAGATTACTCTATTCATTGTGGTTGGAATGGTTATGGTTTCACTAATTGTTCAAAGCCGCCGCTGCCCCGCAGCAAGGCATCGAAGCCCGACTGCCCGCGGGAATAGAGCGTGTCGCACGGATAGCGCGTCAGGCGGTTGCAGTGCGAGCAGCCCGGCATCTCGAAGAGCGTCCCCTGCGAGCCGCAGAGGAAGAAACTGTCGCGGATGGGGTCATAGCTCAGCGAGCAGGGCACGACGTCCAGCACACACGGCACCCCGTTCTCCTTGTATTCCAGCGAACGGGCGCTCCACACCGTGCCCCGGCTGGACACATAGACGCCCAGATGGCCGTCGGCGTCCAGCCCGGCCACCATCACGGAGCCGCCGCCGGCCGCCACGGCGCGCCAGCGCATCTGCGGATAGAAGCCCGCGTACTGGGCGTTGAAGTCGAACGCGGTCCAGGTCTCGCCGTCCGCCGAACGCAGGATCTCCCCTGCTTCCGTGACAGTCCAGCGGACGCCGTCCGCATCGACGCAGGAAATCTGCCCGCGGGCAGCCGGAGCGCCCGCAAGCAGGAAAAACGTCAGGAAGAAAGCAAGATACTTTCGGAAACGGTCCATCAATTGGTTTTGGCTTGATGCGTCCCAAAGGTACGAACTTCCCTTGCAATTTCAAGCGCATTTATGCATCTTTGTCACCTAAACTTATAACCGCCCCTATAATGCACAAACACCACTTCATTGCTTGTCTTGCAGCTCTCTGTCTCTCCACCTGTGGCTTATTCCTCCACGCCCAGGAACCCGTCCGGCTGGACATCGATTCCCGCCACGTCCAGGGACAGATCGACCCGCTCATCTACGGGCAGCTTTTCGAACACATCTATTTCTCCGCCAACAACGGCGTGTGGCAGGAGATCATCTACGGCCGCTCCTTCGAGCCCGAGCATTATCCCGGCATCCCGCCGCGCGACGGCTACTTCGACGGCTGGTTCGCCGACGCGGAGGGCGTCCTGCATTCCCCCACCCGCTACGAGCAGCCCATCCCGCTGACCACGGTCGACACCGACAGCTACGACCTCGAGATGGATGTGGCCTGGCGCGCCTACCGCCTGCCCAACCGGCGCTGGAGCGGCGGCCTGCTGGACCTGCGCTTCGCGTTCAAGGACCAGGAGAACGGCGAGCCGTATTTCCTGCGCCTCTATGATCCCGCCTTCGAGGGCCAGCGCTTCAACCTGGCGCAGACGGCCGCGCAGGTCGAGGCCGACAACCAGGCCAAGGCCCTCGCCCAAGCCCAGAAGAAGGCCTCGAGCGCCGAGTTCTCCATCGCCACGCGCGTAGAGAAGGAAGTCACCTTCTTCGGCAACACCCGCAAGGTCACGGCGCTGGAGCCGCTCGCCACGGCTGCGGCCCAGGAGGCACAGACCGACCAGTCCGCCTGGCACCACCTCAAGATCAGCTGCCGCAAGCAGAAGGTGGCAGTGTGGTGGGACGGCGTCAAGGTCCTGAACACCAAGCTCCCCACCGGCCGCAAGAGCAATACGCTCACCCTCTGGGAGAATTATACCGAAGCCCGCTTCCGCAACATCACCGTCCGCGACGCCAGGGGCAAACAGACCTTCTTCGAAGGCCTGCCCGAGGCTGTCGCCATCCCCGACGTGGCGCCCGAATGGACCGCCTTCGGCGAAGGCCGCTTCAAGCTCGTCAAGGGCGACGCCGTCAATATGGACTATGCCCAGCAGATCACGACGCAGGGTCTCTCCGGCCTGCAGCAGGGCCCGCAGGCCGTGCGCCCGGGCGACGCCTTCGTAGGCTCCGTCTACGCCAAGGGCGACGGGCGGGCCCGGCTGACCGTCGGCCTGCGCCGGGACGACCAGTGGGTCGCCCGGCAGGAACTCGGCACCCCGTCCTCCGACTGGAAATGCTATGAATTCACCCTCGACGCCGGGGACTACGAAGGCGATGCGGACTTCGCCATCGCCGCCTCCGACGGCACGCTCCTGATCGACCAGGCCTCGATGGGCACCCGTTCCGGACAGGCCCTCGGCGGCTTCCGGCCCGACATTTTCGAGGCCGTCAAGACCCTGCACCCGACCTGCCTGCGCTGGCCGGGCGGCGGCTATGCCGCGCAATACGACTGGCGCTGGGGCATCGGCCCGCAGAAGGACCGCAAGCGCTGGGACCACTGGATGTGGATGGACTACGACCAGAACTGCTTCGGCACCGATGAATTCATCCAGTTCTGCCGTGCAATCGGCTCCGAACCCGTCATCGTGGTGAGCGTGGGTTTCGAGCGGCCCGAATCCGAATACGACCAGATCCTGCAGAACGCCGTGGACTGGCTGCGCTACTGCAATGAGCCCGCCACGGGCGAGTGGGGCGCCGTGCGCGCCGCCAACGGCCATCCTGAGCCCTACAACGTCAAATACTGGGAGATCGACAACGAGATGTGGGAGATGGGCATCGAGCGCTACGAGCGCTGCGTACGCGACTACTCCGCAGCGTTGCGCGCCGTCGATCCCGACATCAAGATCATCGCCTGCGGCGGTTTCCCGGAGGACGAAGCCTTCCTGAAGCGCTCCGGCGCCTGTTTCGACTACCTCAGCCTGCACCACTACGAGCAGGCGGGCGGCTACGCCACGGGCCCCGGCCGCCTCGCTGAGCAATATAAGAAGTACGCGGAGATGATTGCCGCCTGCCCCAATCCCGACATCAAGCTGTTCATCTCCGAATGGAACCTCAACAGCACCGACTGGCGCACGGGCCTGTTCGCCGGCGGCTTCCTCAACGTCTGCGAGCAGCTGGACGTAGTGGCGATGGGCGCCGCCGCGCTCTTCATCCGGCGCACCGACGCGCCCGACTGGAACAACGCCTTCATCAACTTCGACTACAAGGACCTCTTCGTCGCCCCCAACTACCAGGTCACGGATCTTTGGTACGACCACTTCGCCCCGAACCGGCTTGCCGTTTCCGGCGACGCCAAAGAGCTGAGCGTCAGCGCTTCCCGCGCCAACGACAGCGGCATCGTGACCGTAAAGGTCGTCAACCCGACCGACAAGCCCTACAGCCTTACGCTCGCGCCGGACTGGAATTCCGTCGCCACGGCCGACTACGACTACATCGCGCCGGGCTCGCTCGACGCCGCCAACGACATGGCGCACAAACAGGCCGTCCAGCACCAACGCAAGGCCCTGCAGCCCGAGGGCAAGACCGTCACCTTCACCGTCGAGCCCCTCTCCGCCGGCGTCGTCACGCTCAGCCGGAAGGTTTGGGCCGACATGGAGTTCTACGGCCACGTCTACGTGGATTTGGAGGTCAAAGGGAACGAAGCGCACTTCGTCCTGGATACGGGCGCACCCGACTCGTTCCCGGACAGCACCTTCGTCGCCCGAGACGGCCTCAAGTACGAACACACATACTTCACCAGGTGGGGCGGCGCCGGAGACGGCATGGTGACGGTGACGGTCATCAACCATGAATTCACCTATTCGATGGGCGGCAAGGAATACCAGACCGTCATCTCCCCCATCGTCGACCTCAAGGCAATCCTGGGAGACCATGCCGACGGCCTGGTCGGCCTGAACGAGGTCGGCGACGCGGCCATTGCCATCGACTTCCAGAATAGAAAGGTCGGCTTCTGGGACAAGGTGGAAGCGGAGGACATAGAAGGATTCACGGCCATTCCGGTCGAGTATAAGAACATGCGGATCCTGCTGCCGGTCCGCGCACGGATCCGCGACGGGATCACCGTCGAAGGCAAGGTCCTGATGGATCTGGGCAGCCCCCATTCGCTTTCCCTGACGCGCGTCACCAGCGAAAAATATGGTCTGGCAGCCGTCCAGCCCTTCCTGGCCACCGCCTCGCTCGTCGGCGGCATCGGCGGCGGATCAAGCAGCCACAACTTCCGGGCGCTCGGCCTGGACCTCGGCCCGTTCTCGTTCGACGACGTCGTCATGACGTACAGCCTCAACAAAAAAGGAGCGCTGGCATATGGAGAATGGATCGGCCTCCTGGGCAATGATATCTGGGGCCGGTTCGACTTGATCATCGACGCATCCCACGGCAAGCTCTACCTGCGGCCCAACGCCTACTATGACAAACCGTTCTCGGCCCCCACCCGGGGGTTCAGCGCGACTTATCGTTCGCAGACGCTCGGCTATTGGCCGGTCAACTCCCTCTACGAGGGCTCCAACGCCCAGAAGGCCGGCCTGCGGCGCGGCGACCGCATCGTCGCCGTCAACGGCCGCGACGTCAAGACCTACAGCCACGAGGCCTACCGGACCTGGTCCGACGGCCTGCAGTCCGTCACCCTCACGGTCCTGCGCGACGGCCAGGAACTGGAAATCTCCTTCGATTTCGACGAGCCGAAAATCTAAAAACCGCACGGAATGCATGCATTTACGGAAATAATTGATAACTCTGCAAGAGTATGAAAATGACGCGCGCACATCACCACCACCACCGAGTCTGACAGATCCGGTAGGTCGGCGTGTGCATACTCATCGCAATACAAGGCTTGCCGGGACACCGGGAAGCCTTTTTTTTGTATGATTTAAGTTAGTAGTTTTCGATATGCTCAGATTAGCCATCCAATCCAAGGGCCGTCTCAACGAAGAGAGCACCGCCAGTCCGGAGACTAGATACTTGTGCAAACAGTTCATAGATTGGTTTTCGCTTTGATGCGTCTCAAAGGTACAAACTTCCGCTTGCAAATTCAAACACAATTTCGCAACTTTACATTCTAAAATAAATACCTGATTTATCTATGCGCAAACACTTCCTCATCGCCATTCTGGCTTCCCTCAGCTTTTTCGCTTCCGCCCAGGAACCCTCAAAATACTTCCCGATGGATTTCTACCGCCACCTCTACCTCAACGTGACGGTCGAAGGCCGGGAAGCGCACTTCGCCCTGGACACGGGCGCCCCTTATTCGATCCCCGACAGCACCTTCGTGGCCCGGGAGGGCCTCCAATACAAGAATGTATTCAAGGCCCGGATGGGCGGCACCGGCAACGGCAAGGCCACGGTTCGCGTGATCAACAACGAATTCACCTATTCGATGGGCGGCAGGCAGTATAAGAGCAAGATATCCCCCGTCGTCCAGCTGAAAGAGATCCTCGGCGACTACGCCGACGGCCTGGTCGGCCTCTCCGAGGTCGGCGACGCCGCCATCGCCATCGACTACGTGAACGGCCGGATCGGCTTCTGGGACAAGGTCGAGGCAAAAGACGTGGAAGGTTACACGGCCATCCCGGTCGAATACAAGGACAACCGGATCCTGCTGCCGATCCGCGTGCAGGTCCGCGACGGGATCACCGTCGAGGGCAAGGCCATCATGGACCTGGGCAATCCCTATTCGATCGATTTCACGCGCGCCGCAGCTGACAAGTTTGGCCTCCTGGCTGTCAAGCCCGTCCTGACGTCCTCGATGGCCGCCGGCGGCATCGGAGGAGGCAGCAGCAGCGGTGATTTCCGCGCGCAGCGCGCGGAGATCGGCCCGTTCGCGCTGGACGCTCCCATCGTGGCATACAGCTTCAACACCGAGGGCGCCCTTGCCGACGGCAAATGGATCGCGCTGCTGGGCAACGAGATCTGGAGCCGCTTCGACATGGTCATCGACGCGGCCCACGGCAAGCTCTACCTGCGGCCCAACGCCACCTTCGCCGATCCTTTCGACTGTCCCGTCAAAGGTTTCAGCGCCACCTACCGCACGCAGACGCTCGGCTGCTGGACGGTCAACAGCCTCTACGACGGCTCCAACGCCCAGAAGGCCGGCCTGCGGGGCGGCGACCGCATCGTCGCCGTCAACGGCCGCGACGTCAAGACCTACAGCCACGAGGCCTACCGGACCTGGTCCGACGGCCTGCAGTCCGTCACCCTCACGGTCCTGCGCGACGGCCAGGAACAGGAAATCTCCTTCGATTTCGACGAGCCGAAACTCTAAAAAGGGCACGGAATGCTTGCATTTACGGAAATAATTGATAACTTTGCCCAAGTATGAATATGAAGCGCACTCATCACCACCACCACCGAGTCTGACTGATCCGGTAGGTCGGCGTGTGCGTACGCACGCAATACAGGGCTTGCCGGGATGCCGGGAAGCCCTTTTTTGTTGAAATAAGTTAGTAGTAAAAGATATGCTCAGATTAGCCATTCAGTCCAAGGGCCGCCTCAACGAAGAGAGCACCGCCCTGCTGCGCGAGATCGGCATCGACGTCGATGACTCCCGCCGCAAATTCCTCGCCCAGGCCGCCAATTTCCCCCTGGAGCTCCTCTACATGCGCGACGACGACATCCCGCAGGTCGTCTCCAACGGCACCGCTTCCCTCGGCATCGTGGGGCTCAACGAAGTCGCGGAGCGCGGCTTCGACGTGCAAGTCGTGGAGAAGCTCGGCTTCGGCGCCTGCCGCATTTCGCTCGCCGTGCCCAAGACGGTGGACTACGACGGTCCGCAGTGGTTCAACGGCAAGCGCATCGCCACCTCCTACCCCAACATCCTGCGCAAATGGCTGCAGGAGCAGGGCATCGAGGCCGAGATCGAAGTGATCACCGGCTCCGTGGAGATCGCCCCGGCCGCCGACATCGCCGACGCCATCTTCGACATCGTCTCCTCCGGCGGCACCCTCGTCAGCAACGGCCTCCGCGAGGTGGAGAAGATCTTCTGGTCCGAGGCCGTGCTCATCTCTTCCGGCAAGCTCAGCGACGAGGAGCAGAAGGTGCTCGACGAGATGCTGTTCCGCTTCGAGTCCGCCAAGGTCAGCCGCCACAAGAAGTATATCCTGATGAATCTTCCGCAGGCTTCCGTCGAAGAGGCGACGCGCATCCTTCCGGCCATGCGCAGCCCGACCGTGATGCCGCTCGCCGCCGAGGGCTGGTGCTCGATGCACTCCGTGGTGGACGAAGCGGATCTCTGGGAGAAGATCCAGCAGCTCAAGGCCATCGGCGCCGAGGGCATCCTCGTTCTGAATATCGACAAAATCATCCCGTAAGCCCATGGAGACCTTTCTGAATCCGTCCCGCGAGCGCTGGGCCGACCTCTGCCGGCGCCCTTCCAGCGCCAATCCGGTGGTCCGCGAGCGGGTGGAAGCCATCCTGCAGCGCGTGCGCGAGCAGGGCGACGAAGCGCTCCGCCAGCTGTCGCTGGAGATCGACCGCCGGCCGCTGGAGCAGATTGAAGTGAGCCCCGAGGAGATCCTCGAGGCGGAGGTGCGCGTCAGCCCGGCCGTCAAGCGCGCCGTGGCCGCCGCCGAAGCCAATATCCGCGCCTTCCACGAGGCCCAGCGTCCGCGCGAGATCAGCGTGGACACGGCCCCGGGCGTGCGCTGCATCCAGCGCCCCGTACCGATCGAGAAGGTCGGCCTGTATATTCCGGGCGGCACCGCCCCGCTCTTCTCCACCGTGCTGATGCTCGCCGTGCCGGCGTCCATCGCCGGCTGCGCCGAGGTGGTGCTCTGCACCCCCACGGGCGCGGACGGCAAGGTCAGCCCGGAGGTGCTCTACACCGCGGCCTACTGCGGCGTGCGGCGCATCTTCAAGCTGGGCGGCGCGCAGGCCGTGGCCGCCATGGCCTACGGCACGCAGAGCGTCCCCAAGGTGGACAAGATCTTCGGTCCCGGCAACCAATACGTCACCACGGCCAAGCAGCTGCTTTCGGCCGGCACCGTCGCCATCGACATGCCCGCAGGGCCGTCGGAGGTGATGGTCGTCGCCGACGGCTCCGCACCGGCCGCGTTCGCCGCGGCGGACCTGCTCTCGCAGGCCGAGCACGGCGCCGACAGCCAGGTGATGCTCGTCACGCCCGACGAGGCCACGGCGGCGGCCGTCCAGGCCGAGGTGGCCCGCCAGATGGCGACCCTCCCCCGCGCCGCCTATGTGCAGCAGGCGCTGGACAAGAGCCGCGCCGTCGTGTTCCCGGACGTGCAGGACCGCGTGGACTTCGCCAACGCCTATGCCCCCGAACACCTCATCCTCGCCGTCCAGGATCCCTGGGGCTTCGCGGCCCGGATCACGGCGGCGGGCAGCGTGTTCGTAGGTGCCTGGACGCCCGAGAGCGCCGGCGACTACGCCTCCGGCACCAACCACACCCTGCCCACCTGCGGCTGGGCCCGCTCCTTCAGCGGGGTCAACCTCGACAGTTTCTACCGCAAGATGACCCTGCAGGAACTCACCCCCGAGGGCCTGAAAGGACTTGCGGACACCATCGTCACCATGGCGGAAGCCGAAGGCCTCCAGGCCCACGCCGACGCCGTCAATATCCGTCTGCGCCATGAATAAGATCGAAGCATTGGTCCGGCCCAACATCCGGGCCCTATGTCCCTACAGCACGGCGCGCGACGAATACCAGGGCAAGCTCGGCATCTTCCTGGATGCCAACGAGAGCCCCTACCCGACCGGCTACAACCGCTACCCCGACCCGCGCCAGAAGGCGCTCAAGGAGCAGCTCGGCGCCATCAAGGGCCTGCCCGCGGACCGCATCTTCCTGGGCAACGGCAGCGACGAGGCCATCGACCTGATGTTCCGCGTCTTCTGCGTGCCGGGTGTGGACAACGCCGTGGCCATCAGTCCCAGCTATGGCATGTACGCCGTGGCCGCCGACATCAACGACGTCCAGGTGCGCAACGTCCCCCTCGGGCCGGAGTTCTCGCTCCCCACGCAGGAGCTGCTGGACGCGTGCGACGAGCACACCAAGCTCCTGTTCGCCTGCAGCCCCAACAACCCTTCGGGCAACGCCTTCGAGCCGGCGGAGCTGGAAGACCTCATCCGCCGCTTCCCGGGCATCGTGGTCCTGGACGAGGCGTATGCCGACTTCAGCGACAAGGGCTCGCTGCGCGGCCGGCTGGACGAATTCCCCAACCTGGTGATCCTGCAGACCCTCTCCAAGGCCTACGGCCTGGCCGGCCTGCGCCTCGGGATGGCCTTCTCCAACCCCTACATCATCCGGCTGATGTCGATGGTCAAGTACCCCTACAACATCAACCAGGCCACGCAGGAGCTGGTGTCGCGGGCGCTGGCGCAGCCGATCGGCGACAACGTCGCCACGATCGTAGCGCAGCGCGCCCGCGTGGCCGCCGCCCTCCCTGCCTTCTCCTGCGTCAGGCGGGTCTACCCGAGCGACGCCAATTTCCTGCTGGTGCAGGTGGACGACGCCGACCGGCTCTACGCGCACCTCATCGCCGACGGCATCATCGTCCGCAACCGTACGCGGGTGCCGCTCTGCGCGGGCTGCCTGCGCATCACCATCGGACTTCCGTCCGAAAACGACAGACTGCTCAAATCTTTCGAAGCATATGAAAAAGGCGATATTCATCGATAGGGACGGCACCCTGCTGCGCGAGCCCGCCGACGAGCAGATCGACGCCCTGGACAAGGTCGCGTTCGTGCCCGGCGCCATCAGCGGCCTGCGGGCCCTCACGGGCCTGGGCTATGAGCTCGTGATGGCCTCCAACCAGGACGGCCTGGGGACCGCTTCCTTCCCGGAAGAGAGCTTCTGGCCCGCCCAGAACCTTCTCCTGCAGACGCTGGAGGGCGAAGGCGTCGTCTTCGACGACATCCTCATCGACCCTTCGATGCCGGAGGAGCACTCCCCCAACCGCAAGCCCGGCACCGGGATGTTCGGCAAATACCTCGACGGCTCCTACGACCTCGCGGCCAGCTGGGTCGTCGGCGACCGGGAGACGGACCGCCAGCTGGCGGCCAACCTTGGCGCGCAGGCGCTGCTGGTCGGCGAGCATAGCTGGGCGGAAATCGCGGAGACCATCCGCAGCAGCGCGCGCAGCGCGGTCGTCGCCCGCAAGACCAAGGAGACCGACATCTACATCCGCGTCGACCTCGACGGCAAAGGCCCGTCCGGCGTGGACACCGGCCTGAAGTTCTTCGACCACATGCTCTCGCAGCTCATCACACACGGCGGCATCGCCCTGGAAATCCGCTGCAAGGGCGACCTGGAGGTGGACGAACACCACACGATGGAAGATGTGGGCATCGCCCTCGGAGAGGCCCTGCGCGAGGCGCTGGGCGACAAGCGCGGCATCGAGCGTTACGGCTTCGCCCTGCCGATGGACGAGACGCGCGCCATCGCGCTGCTCGACTTCGGCGGCCGCAGCGAGCTCGTCTGGGATGTCGAATTCACCCGCGAATACGTGGGTGACGTGCCCACGGAGATGTTCAAGCATTTCTTCAAGTCCCTCTCCGACGCGATGCGCGCCAACCTCTATGTCCAGGCCCGCGGCGAGAACAACCACCACATCGCCGAGGGTGTCTTCAAGGCGTTCGCCCGCACGCTGCGGCAGGCGGTGCGGCGCAATGTTTTCTCGTATGACCTCCCTTCCAGCAAAGGACTGCTATGATCGCCCTGATTGACTACGACGCCGGCAACATCCGTTCGGTCGGCAACGCCCTCCGGCGCCTCGGCGCCGAATACGAACTCACCGCGGACCCCGCCCGCATCCTCGCGGCCGACAAGGTCATCCTCCCCGGCGTGGGCAACGCCGCGGAGGCGATGGAGCACCTGCGCGAACGCGGCCTGTGCGAGCTCATCCGCGGCCTGCGCCGCCCCGTGCTCGGCATCTGCGTGGGCATGCAGCTGCTCTGCCGCGACTCCGAAGAGGGGCCGGTGCAGGGCCTGGGCATCTTCGACGCCCACGTACGCCGCTTCCGCGAAACGCCCGACGCCAAGGTCCCCCACATGGGCTGGAACGCCCTGGGCAACCTCGACGGCAAGCTCTTCAAGGGCATTCCGGGCGGGAGCTTCGTCTATTTCGTGCACTCCTACCGCGCGGACCTCTGTCCCGATACGATCGCTACCTGCCGCCACGGCGAAGACCTCTTCAGTGCGGCGCTCAAATACGAGAATTTCTACGGTACGCAGTTTCACCCGGAGAAGAGCGGCTCCACCGGGGCGGCGATTCTCCAGAATTTCCTCGCCTTATGATCAGCATCATCCCGGCCATCGACCTCATCGACGGACGCTGCGTGCGCCTGACGCGCGGCGACTACAGCCAGAAGAAAGTGTATGACGGCAACCCGGCGGACCTGGCCCGCAGCTATGCCGACTGCGGCGTCAAGCGCATCCACCTCGTCGACCTGGACGGGGCCCGCGCCGGCGCGCCCCACAACCTCAAGACGCTCGAGCAGATCGCCAAGGCGGTGGACTGCGAACTCGAATGGGGCGGCGGCATCAAGGACGACGCGGCCCTGCAGGACGTCTTCTCGGCGGGCGCCTCGCACGCCATCGTCGGCAGCGTGGCCGCCCTGCAGCCGGAGGTGTTCGCCGGCTGGCTCGGCCGCTACGGCGAGCGGATGATCCTCGGCGCCGACGTGCGCGACGGCTTCGTGGCCGTCAAGGGCTGGCTCGAAGCCGCCCCGGTCGGGATCGACGAGCTCATCGCCCATTTCCAGCCTGCAGGCCTGAAGGAATGCATCGTCACGGAGATCTCCCGCGACGGCATGCTGCAGGGGCCCGCGGCGGCGCTCTACGTGCGCCTGCAGCGGGACTTCCCCGACCTGGGCATCACCGTCAGCGGCGGCATCAGCAGCATGGCCGACATCCGCATGCTGGACGCCCTGCACCTCGGCAAGGTCATCGTGGGCAAAGCCATTTACGAAAATCACATCACCCTGGAAGATATCAAGACATGGTCGCAAAGCGCATCATCCCCTGCCTCGATGTAAAGGACGGGCAGGTCGTCAAGGGCATCAACTTCGAGGGGCTCCGCGAAGTCGGGGACGCCGTCGAGATGGGCGTGCAGTACGCCCGCGACGGCGCCGACGAGCTGGTCTACCTCGACATCAGCGCCAGCCGCGAAGGCCGGCACACATTCGCGGCGCTCGTGGAGCGCATCGCGCTCGGCATCGACATCCCGTTCACGGTCGGCGGCGGCATCAGCACGCTCGACGACGCCGCGCGCCTGCTCGACGCCGGCGCCGACAAGATCTCCGTCAACAGCGCCGCCATCGCGGACCCGACGCTCATCAGCCGGATCGCGGGCAAATACGGCAGCCAGTTCGTCGTGGTGGCCATCGACGCCAGACAGATCGACGGCCGCTGGACCTGCACCACCCACGGCGGCAGCCGGCCGACGGACCGCGAACTCTTCGCCTGGGCGAAGGAAGCGCAGGAGCGTGGCGCCGGCGAGATCCTCTTCACCTCGATGGACCACGACGGCACCTGCGCGGGCTACGCCGACGCCGCCTACGCCCGCCTCTCCGAGGAGCTCACCATCCCGGTCATCGCCTCGGGCGGCGCCGGAAGCATCGAAGACATCCGCCGCGTGCTCACCGAAGGCCGCGCCGACGCCGCCCTGGCCGCCAGCATCTTCCACTACGGGCAGATCCCCATTCCCGCCCTCAAACAGGCGCTCCGCGCCGCAAATGTCAACGTAAGAATATGAAATTCAGCGATTTCAAATTAGATAAGACCGGCGACGGTCTCCTCCCGGTCATCATCCAGGACGCCACCACCCTCAAGGTCCTGATGCTGGGCTACATGAACGAAGAGGCGTTCGAGAAGAGCGCCGCCGAAGGCCGCGTGACCTTCTGGTCGCGCAGCCGCCAGGCGCTCTGGACCAAGGGCGAGACCAGCGGCAACTTCCTCCACATCGTGGAAATGTTCCCCGACTGCGACAACGACACCCTCCTCATCAAAGCCCGTCCCGACGGCCCGACCTGCCACCGCGGCACCACCTCCTGCTTCGACACGCCGGAGGACGAGGGCTTCATCCGCACCCTCGCCGCCGTCGTCCGGGACCGCCACGCCAAGATGCCCGAAGGCTCCTACACCACCAAGCTCTTCATCAAAGGACCGAAGATCATCGGCAAGAAAGTCGGCGAAGAAGCCGTCGAGGCCGTTATCGAGGCCGTCGACGGCAACCGCGACCGCTTCGTCTACGAAGCCTCCGACCTCATTTACCACCTCCTCGTCCTCCTCGAACAGCAGGGCGTCTCCCTCTCCGACCTCGAGCGCGAACTCGCCCTCCGCCACCGCTGATTCCCCCGGGTCCCCGCTGATCCCCTCCACCGTTCCCGGTGTCCCCAAAAACGGGACACCGGGCACACTTATGCCGCCCCCCTCCCGGGCACATTTCGGCCCCTTTTTGTGCCCGGCAACCCAAAATTTCACTCCCCGGGCACGTTTGACCCCCTTTTTGTGCCCGGCAACCTCTTCCCCGGCCGGGCAGCTACCGCTCTTGTCGGCAACGGGCGTCCGCTCCGAGCCCCCAGAGCTCGGGGCGGACATCGCCCGTAACCGCCGGACGCAACGTCCGGCGGTGGTGCCAAGTCCTGCCCGGTCCATACCGGTCCCACCAGGTCACCCCTGTGATCGCCGGCGGTGGTGCCAAGTCCTCCCCAGCCTCACCAGGCTCGTTCGTTTTTCATAAACATCACATCATCAATACCTTGCGCGAACTGACTGGTTCATTTTTCACCCCGTCACTTTCCCTAATCACCCATCCACAAACAACTTACGAAAAACACCTACCAACCCTTTCCGGGCAGCTGTCGCTTTTCCCAGCCTCTTTCTTCTACATAATGGGGACGGGCCGTTTTTGTAAGTATTTGTTAGTGTGAATGTTGTGATTTTGCTTTGGGGCATTTCCCCCTAAGCAAAAATGGGAATTATTGATAATTAACGACATACAAATACGGGGAGTAGCAGAGGCGGGGCAATGAAGGGATGGGAGAGGTATGGAGGTCGAGGGGGCGATGGAGGGGGCGCTGGGACAAAATGTCAGCTGGGAAAATGTGGAGCGGAATTTGATAAGGAAAGGGACCAAAGAATTCTTCTATGGGTAGTATCAAGTGGATTGCGGGGTTCCTCGGCTGGGTGATGGTCGGTCCGATCGGCGGGCTGATCGGCTTCCTGCTGGGGTCTGCCGCCGAGTCGGGGCTGGGCATGGCCCAGCGGATGTCTGACGGGCAGCAACCCGGCGCAGGCAGTTACAGGCAGCAGGGCGGATACCGCCAGGGCAGTTATCAGCAGCGCCCGGGCGGCGGGTATTATTCCGCCTCGGAGCAGCGCAACAGCTTCCTGGTCAGCCTGCTGGTGCTCTCGTCGGCCGTCGTCAAGGCCGACGGGCGCGTGCACGAGTCGGAGATGGACGTCGTACGCCAGTTCGTACGCCAGAATTTCGGCGAAGCCGCCGTGGCGGAGGCCATGCGCATCCTGGAAGGCCTCAACCGCCAGCAGGTCAACATCTACGAAGTGGGCACGCAGATCTCCGCCTACATGAACTACTCGCAGCGCCTGCAGCTGTTCCACTACCTCGCGCAGATCGCCAATGCGGACGGCGACTTCAGCAAAACGGAAAAAGACGTGCTGGAAACGATCGCGGCGGCCATCCGGCTCAACGCCTCGGACGCCGCCTCCGTGATCGCAATGTTCTACAAAGACACCGCCTCCGCCTACGCCGTACTGGAGATCTCCCCTTCCGCGACGGACGAAGAAGTCAAGAGCGCCTACAGAAGGATGGCGATGAAGCACCACCCCGACAAGGTGGCCACGCTGGGCCCCGACGTGCAGAAAGCCGCCGAGGAGAAGTTCCGCCAGATCCAGCAGGCCTACGAAACGATCAAGAAGCAGCGGGGGTTGAATTGACCATCTTCAGCCACTTGCGGTAGCCGAAAATCGCCACAACCGTATAAAGGCCGTAGATCGCGGCCTTGAAAGGAATTCCCTTCCGGACATAAAGGATACAGCAGACGACGTCCACCACCAGCCACAGGAGCCACTGCTCGGCATATTTCTGCGCGAGCGCCCAGAGGGCCACGATGCTGAGGGCGGTGGTGAAGGCGTCCGCCACCGGGACGGTGGAATTGGTCCAGTGCGTGAGCATCCACCAGATCCCGAACCAGAGCAGGAGCAGCGCGGCTGCCGACGGCAGGATGTGAGCGCGCTTGTAGCGCGTCACCGGCCGTTCGCCGCGCTGCTCCGACCGCTGGTCGGAACGCTTGAACCATTTCCAGGACATATAGCCGTACACACCGGCCAGGCAGTAATAGATGGCCATGCCGAAATCGGCATACAGACCGGCCTTGAAATATAAGACCATGTCGATGGCCGGCATGATGATGCTCGCCAGCCAGAGCCAGATGCTCGCCTTGTATTCGAGAATCAGATAGACCAGGCCGACAACGAAGCCGAGGATGTCCAGGAAACGGAGCGTATCCATAACAGATTAGAATTTCAAAGTGACGTGACCCAGGATCGTGAGCGGAGCCACCGGCACGAAACCGAGCTGATAGTAGCGGTTGTCGGGCATGTAGCCGGAGCTCTCAGCCACGGCGCTGTAGACCCAGCCGTTCTGCGCCACGCGGGCGGAGAAGACGTTGTTGAAATCCAGACCGAAGACAATCTCCTTCATGCCGCGGCGCGGGATGAAGCGGTAGTTGAACGACAGGTCGGACAGGCTGTAGGCCGGCAGGGAGCGGAGCTCGTTCTCGCTGTTGTCCAGATACATCCGGCTGACATAACCCGTGTGCCAGACGGCGCTGAAGGGGCCGAAATGGAAGTTCGCGAAGCCATTGAGGATCGCCGACGGCGAGAAGGCCAGAGCCTTGTTTTCGTGATGGAAAGAACGTGCCTCATCTTCGTTGCCGTCGCAATGGTACAGGGCGAAATCAGGATTGCCCTCCCAGTCGTCCCAGTCGTCGATGACTTCGTCGAAGTCGATCAGGCGGTTGCGGCTCAGGGCGGCGTTGGCCTCGAGGGTCAGCCAGCGGGTAACGTCCCAGCCGGCGGTCAGCTCGGCGCCGAGACGGTAGGAATCCGGGATATTGGCGGTCAGATACTCGCCGATCTCGGTCTTCTGGCCGGTCTGGACCAGCTGGTCCTTGTAGCGCATGTAGTAGAAGGTGACGCCGGCGCGGAAACGCCGGGTGTCGAACTGGTAACCGGCCTCCCAGTCGAAGACGCGCTCGGCGTTCGGGGCGGGATACAGGCAGTTGTCCGTGAAGTTGTTGCGCTCCGGTTCGCGATGGGCCATCGCGAACGACGCGAACGCCCGGTGACCGCCGCGGCGGAAGTTGACACCCGCCTTGGGATTGAAGAAATTGTACTTCACGTCGACATCCAGCATGTGCTTGCTCGGGATGTCCGTATACTTGTCGATGATGTACTTGTCGTTGTAGCCGTCGGTCTTGTAGCCGACGTGGCGGTACTGCAGGTCGCCGAACACGCTCCAGGCTTCGTCAATGGCGTAGGAAGCCTTGACGAAGGCGCTCAGGTCGAGCTTGGACGCGTCGGAATCATAATACTGCAGGGGCTTCTCCCTGGAGATGCCGTACTTCTCCGCGACAGCCTGGCTGCTGGTATAGGTCAGGTAGCCGAAGTGGTTGCCCACGAACTGCTGCCAGGACAGGCCGCCGATGACGTCCCAGGCGTCCTTGCGGAACGTGACGTTCGCCACGGCGCCCCAGGCGTCCTGCAGGAGGCCCTTCTGGCGGACGAAGTCCACCTTCTTGACCTTGTTGCCGTCGGCGTCCTTGAAGTACTCCAGGCCGTATTTGATGATCTTGTTGTTGAAGCGGAACTCGTCGTAGTAGCCGTAACCGTGGGTGTAGTGCGGCGAGACGGAGAGCTTCCAGTAATCGTTGATATCCCACGCGAAGTTCAGGATGTGGTGGGTCTGCCAGAAGTTGTCGGTGGTGCGGGGCCAGTAGCTGCCGTCGCTGAGCTGGTGGCGCGCGACGGTCCACGTGCCGTCAGCAATGACCATCCGTTCATAGAGCGAGTTGAACTGCCCCAGTCCGGCCTCGCACATGTCCGCATAGGTCAGGATGCCGGTCTTGCCCAGGGACATGCCGTCCATGATGGAATTGTCGTCGTCGCCGGCGGTCACGCCGTTCCAGGCCTGGCCGGTGGTCTCGAAGTTGCCGACGAGCTTGTAGGAAAGCTTCCAGTCGCGGCCGAGCCAGGTCAGGCCGCCATAGTAGCTGCCCGAGCGGCCGGCGGTGCCGTGCAGGTAGCCGTCGGTCGTGGTCTGGCGGTAGGCGGCCTCGATGATGAGGTGGTTCCAGAGCAGGCCCGTGGAGGCGCTGGCGCCCAGATTCATCGTATTCCAGGAGCCGTACGCGAAGTTCAGTTCGGCCGCAGGAACGAGCGACGGGGCCTTGGTGCCCAGGGCGATGGTGCCGCCGAAGGCGCCGTCGCCGTTGGAGGAAGCGCCCACGCCGCGCTGGATCTGCACGCTGCCCATCAGGGAGCCGTAGGAGTTCATGTTGGCCCAGAAGACCGTCTGGTCTTCGGGGGAATTGAGGGGCACGCCGTCAAGCGTGACGTTGATGCGGGAACCGCCCGCACCGCGGATGCGCATATAGGAAGTACCCGTACCCACGCCGTTCTCGCTCCAGGCGAGGATGCCCGGCGTGCGGGCGAAGAGCATCGGGAGCTCGATGCCGGTCGTGGAAAAGGTCTGCAGCTCGCTGCGGGAAATGTTGGCAACGGCAAAAGGCGCGTTCTTGGCAGCGCGCACGGCGCTGACGACGACCTCCTGCAGCTGCTCGACCTGGAGGGAATCCTGCGGGGCCTGGGCGGCGGCAGGCACGGCGCCGGCGGCCGCCAGGGCAGCGGCAAAAGCGGCGTTCAACAAACGTTTGGACATAGAGAAAACCTTAATTGTAAGTAAATTATACAATAAGGGGAAATGGGAAGATAGCGTTTCCTACGCGGGCATTACCCCGATCAGGTATGAGGGTATCATCTCAGCCTCGGCCCCTGCGGGCCCCAGCACCCCTTAGCCTGCACCCTGCAAGCCGGCGCAAAGATACAGTTTTTGCCGGTTTCAGCAAAAATAATTCGCTGATATCCCTGTGACCGGAGAGGCGGGCAAGTTGGGAAATTGGGGTTTTCTGCGTACCTTTGCCACATGAATTGCCAATCTATCTTCCGGAACGCCGCGACGCTCTTCCTGGCGGCCGTTCTATTCTCTTTTACAGCAGGATGCGACAAGGTCGGGAAGCCCGAAGAGGAGCGCGTCCCGGTGCCCGGAAACGTCCCTGCACCCACCGTCAGCTTCGACGGGAAAAACATCGATTTTGACAAGAACTCCGAAACTTTCTCGGCGGTCTACCCGACCCGGACGGACTTCTCCGCCGTGCTGGTGAAGCTCGGCACGAAGGCAGGCCGCGTCCTGCTGGACGGGAAGGAAGTGGACCCGGAAGGGTTCACCGCCGACCTGAGCCGGCCGAAGACGCTCCGCCTGATCTCCGACTGGATCTACCATGACTTCACGCTGGGCGCGTCCAACACGGGCCTGCCCGTCGTGCGCATCAAGACCCTCGCCCCCATCGACAGCAAGGAAGTCTGGCAGGAGGGCGCCACGCTACGTATCGAACTGCCCGACGGGACCGTCGACTACGAGGGCACGATGAGCATCCGCGGCCGCGGAAATTCCACCTGGGGCTATCCCAAGAAGCCTTATGCCATCAAGCTGGACGAGAAGGCGGAGATCCTCTCCATGCCTTCCCACAAGCGCTGGGTGCTGCTGGCCAACTGGAAGGACCGCACCCTGATGCGCAACGACGCCACGTTCTGGCTTTCGCGCCATTCCGGCCTGCCCTACACCGTCCGCGGCCAATACGTCGAGGTGGTGCTGAACGGCAAGCACGCCGGCAACTACTACCTCTGCGAGCAGATCAAGATCAACAAGAACCGCGTCAACGTCGCGGACGGCGGTCTCCTGCTGGAACTGGACACGTATTTCGACGAAGTCAACCGATTCAAGTCGGAGGATTTCCAGCTGCCCTGGATGGTCAAGGAACCGGACGAGGAGGAGCTGACGCCGGAAGCGTTCGCGGAATTCCAGCAATGGATTGCGGACCTGGAGAAGCTCCTGAAGGATCCGGAGCGTGTGCAGGCGCACGAATACGAGCAGTATATCGACGTGGACACCGCCATCGACTTCCTGCTCGTACAGGAGCTGACCGGCAACAACGATTTCTTCAACTACTGGCCTGAGACGGGCCCGCACAGCGTCTATCTCTACAAGCAGCCGGGCGGCAAGCTCTATACCGGCCCGGTGTGGGATTTCGACTTCCACACCTTCATCCCGGACCGGACGAAGTTCTGGGCCGGCGCCGACAAGACGATGTACTACCCCGCCCTGCTCAAGGACCCGAAGTTCCGCGCGCGGCTGGTCGAGCGCTGGGACGCGCAGAAAGACAGTTTCAAGCAGCTCGCGGACTACATCGACGAGACCGCGGAGCGCATCCGCGTGTCGGAAGGATACAACCAGGAGCTCTGGCCGATCACCAACCGGGAGAACGGCGACGAGGAAATGACGTTCCAGAAGGCCGTGGACCGCATGCGGAAGGCCTTCCTGGACAAATGGAACTGGATGGACACCAATATCCGGAAACTGTAAGAGGAATATGACGAAACGCCCGGAAGCCATCACCCTGCGGGAAAAAGTCGGACGGCTTTTCATCGTCCGCCCCGAGTCGCTGGAGCCCGCGATCCGCTACGCGTCAGACGCGGAACTCCCGCCGTACCGCCTCCAGGCGGTGAGCGGCGGGATGCGGGAGCGTGCCCGGGAGTATCCCGTCGGCGGCATCTTGCTGTACGGCCACAACATCCTGGACGCAAGCCAGTTGCGCACATTCATCCGGGATCTGCGCGCCCTGCCGGGGACTCCCCTGCTGAGCATCGACGAAGAAGGCGGGCGGGTCAGCCGCCTGGCGGCGAACCCGGCCTTCGACGTGCCGCGGTATGAGAGCATGGCCGCCGTGGCGGCCGGAGGCCCGCAGGCGGCCTGCGAGACTGCGGAAAGCATCGGGAAATACCTGAAGGAATACGGCTTCGACATCGACTTTGCGCCGGTGGCGGACGTCAACACCAATCCCGACAACATCGTCATCGGGACGCGCGCGTTCAGCGACGACCCCGGCGCGGCCGCGCCGCTGGTCGCCGCCTATGTGCGCGGCCTCGCGCAGACGGGCGTCCGGGGCTGCCTGAAGCATTTCCCCGGCCACGGGGACACCCGCACCGACACCCACTACGATTTCGCCTCCACCGCCAAGAGCTGGGAGGAGCTGCTCGCCTGCGAGCTGGTCCCCTTCCGCGCCGGCATCGAGGCAGGCGCGCCGCTCGTGATGGCGGCCCACGTCGCCGCCCCCGCCGTGACGGGCGGCGACGAGCCCGCCACCCTGTCCCGCACGCTGCTGACCGACAAGCTCCGCGGCGAGTTCGGTTTCGACGGGATCATCATCACGGACGCGCTGGAGATGGGCGCCATCACGCGCCGCTACGGCAGCGGCGAGGCCGCCGTCCGCGCCCTCGAAGCCGGCGCGGACTTCCTCCTCTGCCCGCTCGACTACTGCGCGGCGTTCGACGCCGTGGTCGCAGCCGTCGGCAGCGGGCGCATCGCGGAAGCACGGCTCGACGAGAGCCTCCGCCGGATCGCGTCTTGCTTTTCAGCATAATTCGGCTATATTTGTCGGTATGAAAACCCGTTTCGCATTTATTGCAGGCATCGCCGCAGCGGTGATGCTCCTGCCTGGATGTACGCCCAGATTCTCTTTCTCGAGGCACGTCACCGTCACTCAGGGCATCGACGACCTCTTCGCCTCGCGCCGCAGCGTCCGCAGCTACGACGCCACCAAGAGCATTTCCGAGGAGGAAGTGCGCACCCTGCTCGCCGCCTCGCAGCAGGCGCCGTCCTGGGCCAACCGCCAGCCTTCGCGCTACTACGTGGCCATCAGCCCGGAGAAGCTCGCCGCCGTGCGCGAATGCGTCGGTGAGCGCAACGCGCAGAACGTGGCCGGCGCGCCCGTCCTGATCGTCTCCACCTTCGTCAAGGGCCAGTCCGGCTTCGGCCGCGGCGTCGCCACCAACGAGATCGGCGACGGCTGGGGCGCCTATGACAACGGCCTTGCCAACGCCTACCTCATCCTGAAGGCGCGCGACATGGGTTTTGACACGCTGATCATGGGCTATCGCGACAGCGACAGGCTCCGCTCCATCCTGGCGATTCCCGACAGCGAGGAGGTCCTCGCCGTCATCGCGCTGGGCTACCGCGCCCAGGAGCCCGGCACGCCCAACCACCTCGCCCTCGACGAGATCGTCAAGTTCTACTAGGACGGTTATTTGCCGTTGGCACGGATATAAGCGAGGATGACCTCTACGGCTTCATCCTCGCTTATTCCGTCCATATTGATCACCAGGTCATAATTGCGGGCGTCGTACCGGCTCTTGCCGGTGAAGCGCCTGACATAGTTGTCCCGGGTCCGGTCCACCTTGTCGATCACACGCTCGGCCTCCTCGCGCGACAGCTCCTGCTTGCGCATGACCCGCGCGATGCGGCGCTCGCGGGGCGCCGTGATGAATACGTCGACCTTGTTGGGGCCGTCCTCCAGGACGAAGAAACCTGAACGGCCGGCGATCACGCACGGGCCCTGTCCCGCGATGTCGCGCAGGATCTGCGACTCGGCCCGGAAAACGTCGTCCGGCGTGAGGTCCGGACGGAACTCCTGCACGTGCATGGGATCCCGGTCGACGAACATCCCCATCTTGGGCACGGGCGCCACCAGGTGGATGACCTCGGCGAGCCAGTTCTTCTTCTCCCCCTTCAGCTTCTCGATGCCGGAAGCCGTCAGGTTGAATTTGCGCATCAGGGAATGGATCAGTTCTTTGTCGCTGTAGCGGACGCCCAGCTTCTCCGCGAGCTTGCGCCCCACGGTACGGCCGCCGGAGCCCAGCTCCCGGCTGATCGTAATGACGAAATCTCCTCTGGTATCCATGGCAATGGTTATTAGGCGGTTTCTATGATTTCACCTCAAATTTAGGCTTTTTTTCCATAATCAGATAGCCCCCTTTGTATTTGTTTTTGTAACTTTGCATGAAATGGGACGACTGTTTGACGAACTCAGCAAGGACTACCGCTTCAAGGAGGGCCTCAAGACCTGCATCAACTGCGGGACCTGCACGGCCATCTGCCCTGCCGCGGAATTCTATAAATACGATCCCCGCAAGGTCGTGGACACGGTCCAGCGCAAGGACGACGGCGAGATCGAGGCGCTGCTCCGCAGCGAGACCATCTGGTACTGCGGCGAGTGCATGTCCTGCGTGACACGCTGCCCGCGCGGCAACGGCCCGGGCCTCGTGATCATGGCCCTGCGCAACCTCTCGGCCCGGCTGGGCTACTTCACGGACTCCGAGAAGGGCCGCCAGCTCTGGCCGCTCACCAAGACCCTCAACAACAACATCCTGCATACCGGCTACTGCATCCACCCGAGCACCTTCGACTGCGACGAATACCCCGAGGCCGGTCCGATCACCCGCTGGGTGATGGACAACAAAGAGGAGGTCTTCGGCCGTCTCGGCGCCAACTACGAAGGCAAGGGCCCGGGCGTGCTGCGCCGCATCCCGCAGGCCGACCTCGACGAGCTGCAGGCCATCTTCGACGAGACGGGGGGCACGGAGCGGATGGAGGCCGTGGAGCGCGCTTCGCGCGACAAGGCCGCGGAGCTGGGGATGGACTTTGACGAATACACGAAATACACCTTCGAGCATTGCTCCGTCGGGCATTTCAACAACGAAGAATAGATGATTTATCAAGGCAAGCAGAAGATCTGGGCGGACTACCAGAAAGAGATTCCGGACGACCATTGGTTCTATGTCCGGAGCTGCATCCGGCAGAATTTCTTCCCGGCTTCCGAGAAATATTTCCTGAAGATCTGCCGCGACCTGCTCGGACGCGACATCTACGAGTCCGAGCACCATACCACCTGCGCGGGCATCGCCTACCACTGCGACACCATCCCGCAGGAGACGGCGATGACCGTCGTGGCGCGCCAGTTCGCGCTGATGACCGAGGCGGGCTACGACAACCTCGTGACCTCCTGCATCACCTCGTTCGGCAACTACACCGAGATCCTGGAGACCTGGCGGCAGTTCCCCGAGCTGGAGGCGAAGATCCGCGAGCACCTCTGGAAGGCCTGCCGCCGCGAATTCAAGACCCCCAAATATGTGGCACACGCCAGCGACCTGATGTACAGGCTGCGCGGCGAGATCGCCGAGCGCGCCCGCTTCCACCTGGTGGACCGCGCGACGGGCGAGCCGCTCCGCGTGGTGGAGCACATCGGCTGCCACTATTCCAAGATGTTCCCCCACAAGGGCGTGGGCGGCGCCGAATACCCCTGCGTACTCAGCGGCATGGCCGAGTCCTGGGGCGGCCGGGTAATCGACTACCCGGAGCGCCGGCACTGCTGCGGCTTCGGCTTCCGGCAGTATTTCGTCAAGGCCAACCGCGGCTATTCCCTCTCCAATACGCACAAGAAATTCGAGTCCATGGAGCCTTTCCATCCCGATATGATCATCACCAACTGCCCGGGCTGCCCGTATTTCCTGGACCGCTGGCAGTATGTCATCTCCGAGATGGAGGGCAAGACCTACGGCCGGAACGGTTACGGCATCCCGGTCTTCACTTACGAAGAGCTCGCCGGGCTGGTGCTGGGCGTGGATCCGTGGGACCTTGGCCTGCAGATACACCAGGTGGCCGTGGAGCCGCTCCTGGACAAGATGGGCGTCCCCTACGACCCCGCCCGCAAGTACCTCGGGATGGACGAGAAGAAGATTATGACCCCGGGACTCCCCACGTCCCTCAAATGTTGTTAGCCTATGGTCAACCGCAATCCCGTCATCGCCGTCATCGGCGCCGGCATCGCCGGTCTGGAAGCCGCCAGGCTGCTCGCCGCCCTCGGCTACACCCCGGTCCTGATCGAGAAGGCGCCCGCCGTGGGCGGCCACGTGGCCGAATGGAACCGGCTGTTCCCGGACATGAGTCCGGCCGCCGACATCATCGAACGGCTGAAGAAAGACACCGCTGGGGTGCGCACGATGCTGAACACGCAGATTGCCAGCATCAACCGGCTCAAGGACGGCTACAACCTGGTGCTCTCCGACGGCAGCACGCTGTTCTGCGAGGCCGTCCTCTTCGCCACGGGCTTCCGGCTTTTCGACGCCGCCCGCAAGGAAGAATACGGCTACGGCATCTATGACCGCGTCATCACCAACCGCGACCTGGAGAGATGGTTCAACACCCGCAAGGACGCGCGGGTGGACCACCCGAAGGCCGTGGGATTCGTGCACTGCGTGGGTTCGCGCGACGTCAAGGCCGGCAACACCCAGTGCTCCAAGGTCTGCTGCATCACGGCCATCAAGCAGGCCATCGAGATGAAGGAAGAATTCCCCGACGCGGAGGTCTATTGCTTCTATATGGACCTGCGCCTGTTCGGCAAGAAATACGAAGATTTCTATATCAGGGCCCAGCGCGACTGCGGCATCCATTTCATCCGCGGACGCGTGTCGGAGGTCGGCGAGGCCATCGACGGCCGCGTGGTGGTCAAGGCGGAGGACACCCTCAGCGGCAAGCCCGTCAAGGTCACCCTCGACCTGCTGGTCCTGATGGCCGGCATCGTCTGCAATCCCGACGCACAGCATTTCGCGCAGCAGATCGGCGTGAGCGTCGACGACGACGGCTTCCTGAAGAGCCGGGACAACCTCGCCGCCGTCACGGAATCTTCGCGGCCCGGCGTTTTCTACGCCGGCGCCTGCACCGGCGCCAAGACCGTCCCGGAGACGCTCGCCGAGGCGCGCAGCGCCGCCCTGTCCATCCACCACTATTTCAACAAGCGCAAGTAAGGGATGGATTTCGGTTTCAAGCTCTCCCCCAGCTCGGCGGTCAACCTCGACACGGTGGACCGCGCGCGCTATGACCGGCTGGTGCAGCTGGAGCCCGATGCGCTCACGTGCATCGGCTGCGGCAGCTGCAGCGCCACCTGCACGGCGGCGCCCTGGTCCGGGATGAGCGTGCGCAAGGTAATCCTGGGCCTGCAGCGGGGCCGGGACGACGAAGTGGAACGGATGCTGTCCCGCTGCATGCTCTGCGGCAAGTGTACGATGGTGTGTCCGCGCGGGATCAACACGCGGCACCTCATCCTGACGCTCTGCCGCCTCGACCGCAAGGGGGAGGTCGTGCGATGAGAGAACGTTTCGCGGACGCGTTCCACCCTTTCGTCATTCCGTTCCTCATCGGAATGCTGTTCGTGCTTTCCTATTGCTTCATCGCGATGGTGCGCGTCATCGCGCAGCTGCCGAAGGCGGACCGCAAACGTTTCCTGCTATCGCTCGTCACCCCGAAGTACATCTGGATGAATGTCCGGGACATCTTCCTCAACTGCCTGCTGCACGTCAAGCTCTGGAAGCGCAACAGGGTTCTGGGCTACATGCATTCCAGCATCGCTTTCGGCTGGTTCATGATCATCCTGCTGGGGCACCTGGAGGTGATGCTCTTCCTGCCGCACCGCATCCATTTCTTCTACTATCCGATCTTCTTCAACTATTTCGTGGCGGAGACCGAGACCACGCTGGAGGGGGCCCTGCTGATGTTCCTGATGGATTTCTTCCTGCTGATGGTGCTCAGCGGCATCGTGATCGCCGTCATCAAGCGTTTCGCTTCGCGCATCGTGGGCATGCGGCGCACCACGCGCCTGAGCCTGCTCGACCGGGTGGGACTCTATTCGCTGTGGGCCATCTTCCCGCTGCGTCTGCTGGCCGAGAGCTTCACGGCGCACATCAGCGGCGGCAGTTTCCTCACGATCCCGATGAACTGGATCTTCCGGCAGTTTCTGGGCAACGACCTCCACGCCCTGCCCACGTGGTGGGCGTATTCGATTGTCCTGTGCATCTTCATGTGCGTACTGCCGTTCACCCGCTATATGCACATCCCTGCGGAGATGCTGCTGATCCCGATGCGCAACGCCGGGATCCGCATCCGCCATCCGCGCAAGGGATTCGCGCTGCTGGAGGTGTATTCCTGCCCGGGCTGCGGCGTCTGCATCGACGCCTGCCCGATGAGCGTCCGCAAGGTCAACTGCAAGGATGCCACGGTCTACCTCAACCGCCAGCTGCGCCGCGGCAACGAGCGGCGCATCGAGGAGATCTCCGACAAATGCCTGCTCTGCGGCAAATGCACGGCCGTCTGCCAGGTGGGCGTGCAGGGGCCGGAGCTGCGCATTGCGCAGCGGGAGCGGCGCAAATACGCGGTCGCGCCCTCCTACGCCGGCATCGACGTGGAGCCGATGGCTGCGGCCGTCGCCGGCAAGGGCGGCGTGCTCTATTTCGCCGGGTGCATGACCCGGCTCACGCCCGCCATCAGGCGCGCGACAACGTCCCTGCTGGACAAGGCCGGGGTACGCTGGACGCTGATGGACGAGGACGAAGGACTGTGCTGCGGCCGGCCGCTCATCATGGCGGGCCGCCCGGAGCAGGCGCGCGAGCTGATCGACAAGAATGTCGCGATCATCCGCGCGAGCGGCTGCGACACGCTGCTGCTTTCCTGCCCGATCTGCTACCGCGTCTTCAAGGAAGAATACCCGCTGGAGGGCATCCGGGTGGTGCACCACAGCGTCTATTTCCAGGAACTGATCGCCGCAGGCAAGCTGCGGGTGCAGCGGAACGGAGCGGAGAAGCTCGTCTGGCACGACCCGTGCGAACTGGGCCGCGGCTGCGGCATCTATGACGAGCCGCGTGCCGCCCTCGCCGCCGCCGGCGAACTGGTCGAGGCGGGCAAGAGCCGCGCCGAGAGCATCTGCTGCGGCGGCTCGCTCGGCAGCATCACGCTGGGCTTCGACCAGCGCCGCGCCATGACGCAGAACGCCCTGGCCAACCTCACGGTCGCGGATCCCGCGCAGATCGTCACCGGCTGTCCGCTCTGTCTCGCCACCTTCGGCCGCTTCGCCGACCGTCCCGTCCGCGACATCGCCGAAGTCCTGGACTCCCGCTGCTAGTTGCAGCAAACATTTACGGAACGACCCCCGGCACGGATACCGGGGGTCGTTCCGTAATGTATTCGTTTTCAGCTTACCTGGCCGGTTCGATCACCCGGTAGTTGCCGCTTAAGTGCATAAAGGCAAACAAGCGCAGCAGGCCGTCGTAGTAGGCGTCGAAGTAGCCGTCGGCGTAGGGCTCGTTCTTGCTGTTCCACAGACGCTCGACGAACTCGCGGGAGATCTTGTTGTCGGCGGCGAGGCTGGCGGCGGCGAGGGTGGAGACGAGGCCCACGGAGTGGCGCGTGCCCTTGCCCTGCATCTCGCCCATGCCGGCCGGCATGGCGAAGTCGACGTCGGTGCCGTCCACGTTGTACTGGTCGGCGAAGGTGTCGATGCCCTTGGAATAGAAGAAGGCCTGGATAGTGTTGGCGTAGTTGGTCTGCCACTTGCGGTCGGCGCAGGACCAGGAATAGTCGAGGGCGATGTTCATCGGGACGCGCCAGGAGTCGAAGCGGAAGGCCGGCTTCATCCGGCGGCCGAAGAAGGCCGGAGTCTCGATGAAGGAACCGTCGAAGTTGTTGGTATCCGGGTTCAGGCCTGTCTCGGGGTTGATGCTCTTGTGGAGATACTCGCGGCTGGCCTGCGCGCAGGCGAGGTAGAAGTCGGCGCGGCCGTCATAGGCCCAGCGGGCCCAGACTTCGTAGAAGGCGGGCAGGTGGTAGGACGGATCGGTGTAGCCGACGCCGCGTCCTTCGGGCGTGAAGGCGATCAGGTGCGTGTCCTTGTCGATGAAGTGCCGGATGCCGTCGGTGCCGTCCTTGGCCCAGGCGAGGTTGAGGATGTTCTGCGCCTCGGCGAGATAGTTGATCGAGCCGTCGTTGCCCCAGCGGTTGGACGCGAAGATGAGGGCGGTCACGAAGTAGAGTTCGCCGTCGGAGGCGGGACCCTCGGCGCGGTGCGTGCCGTCAGGATTGAGGCTCCAGGCGAAATAGCCCTTCATCGGGCCGTCCTGGTGCTGCATGTATTTCTTGCTCCAGCGCCACAGGCGGTCGAAAACGTCCTTCTTGCCGAGCTGCACGGCAATCATCAGGCCGTAGGACATTCCTTCCGTGCGGACGTCGAAGTTCTTGACGTCGGAGATATAGGCCATGTCGTCCCCCACTTCGAAGTAGACCTTGTCCGGACCGCAGAAGACGTCCTTGTAGACCTTCTCCAGACGGGCGTCGATCTCTGCTTGCGGATACCCCATCTCGGCGAAGACGTTGCGGTACTGGCCGGTCTCGAATCCGCCTTTCTTGCAGGGCTTAAGTGTAGGTTGGGCTGAAGCGGCCAGGGAAAGACAGAGTGCGGCCGCGAAAATGAGGGGTTTGAGGAAGCGGTTAGCCATAAATACTGTAATTAACGGTTGAATTGGTCGATTGGACAAATATAACAACAAATGCGAAACTTTGCAACCCGGTTGCACCTGGCACCAGCTACCTTTGCAACAGGAAATCAAAACGTACTATATATGGCTCACGAACATCATCATCACCACGAGCACGAGCATCACGAGCATGTCGAATGCCACGAGTGCCACACTCACGAGCACCATCACCACCACGGCGAAGAGGAAGGCGGCGTGCGGAAGAGCATCATCAAGATCGTGTCCGCCGCCGTCCTGCTGGCGGCCGCAGTCATCATCGAGAAAAACACGGACTGGGCCACCTGGCAGTACCTCCTGCTCTACCTGGTCCCCTACCTCATCGTCGGCTGGGACACGCTCAAGGAAGCCGCCGAGGCGCTCGCTGAAGGCGAGGCGCTGGACGAGAACTTCCTGATGAGCGTCGCCACGCTCGGCGCGCTCGCGATCGGCTTCCTGCCGGGCGCCGAGACGCAGTTCCCCGAAGCGGTCTTCGTCATGCTGTTCTTCCAGGTCGGCGAGCTCTTCGAAGGCATCGCGGAAGGCCGTTCGCGCCGCTCCGTGGCCCATCTGATGGACATCCGGCCCGACACGGCACACGTGGAGCGGGACGGGCGGCTGCAGACCGTCGCCCCGGACGAAGTCGCCGTCGGCGAGACCATCCTGGTCAAGCCCGGCGAGAAGGTTCCGATGGACGGCGTCGTGCTGGAGGGCGATTCGTCGCTGGACACCGTGGCCCTGACGGGCGAAAGCGTGCCGCGCAGCGTGCATCCGGGCGACGAGATCCTGTCCGGCTGCGTCAACCTCAGCGGCGTGCTGCGCGTGCGGACGGTCCGCCTGTTCGGCGAATCCACCGCATCGCGCATCCTCGAGCTGGTGGAGAACGCCGCCGAAAACAAGTCGCGCAGCGAACATTTCATCACGCGCTTCGCGCGGGTCTATACGCCCATCGTCGTCGGCCTGGCCGTGCTGCTGGCCGTCGTCCCGCCCCTCTTCACGGGTGCCTGGGCCACCTGGATCTACCGGGCGCTGATGTTCCTGGTGGTCTCCTGTCCCTGCGCGCTGGTCATCTCCGTGCCGCTCACTTTCTTCGGCGGCATCGGCGGCGCTTCGCGCAAGGGCATCCTCATCAAGGGTTCCGCCTATATGGACACCCTCTCCCGCGTGCAGACCGTCGTCTTCGACAAGACGGGCACGCTGACCGAGGGCGTCTTCGCGGTCACCGCCGTGCACCCCGAGGAGCTGGACGAGACGGAACTGCTGCACCTGGCCGCCCACGTGGAGCGCCACTCCACGCACCCGATCGCCCAGGCCCTGCTGCTGGCCTACCCCAACGAGCAGGACGGCTGCGCGGTCTCGGACATCCAGGAATACGCGGGCAAGGGCCTGACGGCCAACGTCGAAGGCCGCGTCGTCGCCGTCGGCAACGACAAGCTGATGACGCAGGTCGGTGCCGCCTGGCACCCCTGCACGCACACCGGCACCATCGTCCACGTGGCCGTGGACGGCACCTACGCCGGCCACATCGTCATCTCCGACCGCATCAAGGAAGACGCTGCGCAGGCCATCGCCGACCTGCACGCCGCCGGCATCCGCAAGACCGTGATGCTGACCGGCGACCAGGCCTCCGTGGCCCAGGCCGTCTCGTCCACGCTCAAGCTGGACGAGACCCACGCCGGCCTCCTGCCGGCCGACAAGGTCGCCCGCGTGGAAGCGCTGCTCAAGGAGGGCACGCTCGCCTTCGTCGGCGACGGCATCAACGACGCGCCGGTACTCGCCCGCGCCGACCTCGGCATCGCGATGGGCGCGCTCGGCTCGGACGCCGCCATCGAGGCCGCGGACGTCGTCCTGATGGACGACAAACCGTCCAAGGTGGCCGCGGCCGTGCGCATTGCACGCCGCACGTTGCGCATCGCCCGGGAGAACCTCTGGTTCGCCGTCGGCATCAAGCTGCTGGTGCTCGCGCTGGCCGCCTGCGGCGTCGCCACGCTCTGGATGGCGGTCTTCGCCGACGTCGGCGTCACGGTTCTCGCCGTCCTCAACGCCATGCGCGCCCTGCGGTAAATCTTGTAAATAGTTGTGAATTAATAGAAAAAAGCGGGATTTTCCCGCTTTTTTCGTATCTTTGCGGACTTTTTCGGCGAGCCCCGCCATTTATGATGTTTTAATGAGAAGATACGCAGTTATTTTATTGATGCTTTTGACGACGGCCGTAGCCGTTGCCCAGACCCGTGTGAGCGGCGTCGTGACGGACGCCTCGACGGGTGAACCCCTCCCCTACGTTTCCATCTATTTCCCCGGCACGCAGATCGGCACCATGTCCGATCTCGAAGGCCACTTCGCGATCGAGGCGGCCGGCAGCTACTCCAATGTCTGCTTCCAGATGCTGGGTTTTGAGACCTACATCTACAACATCCGCCCCAATACGACGACCCACGACGCCCACATCAAGATGAACCCCGACACCTACGGGATCCAGGCCGTGGTCGTGAAGCCCAAGCGCCGCCGCGACCGCGTCTACCGCCGCCGCGGCAACCCGGCCGTCGAGCTGGTCCGGAACGTGATCGCCCACAAAGAGGAGAACCACGTCCAGTCCACCCCGGGCTACAAGGTGGAGAACTACGAGAAACTGATCATGTCCCTCGACAAGTTCGACGTCGATTTCAAGAACAACCGCTTCTGGAGCAAGTTCCCCTTCATGGAGAAATACGTGGATACGGCGCAGTTCAAGAAAACGCCCGTGCTGACCGTCTCCCTGCGGGAAAACCTCTCCACGACCTGGTTCCAGAATGACCCCAAGCGGGTGCGCACCTGGGTGGAGCGCCGCCGCAGCCTCGGCCTGGACGAGCCGCTGGACGCCGGTGGATTCGGCACCAACATCAAGGCCATCTTCGCCGATTCCGACATCTACGAAGACAACATGGAAGTGCTGCTCAACCGCTTCGTCAGCCCGCTCTCCAGCACGCTGGCCACCACCTACTACAAATACTACATCTCCGACACGCTCATGGTGGACGGCGTCCAATGCATCGACCTGACCTTCGTGCCGTTCAACAGCGAAAGCTTCAGCTTCACCGGCCACCTCTACGTGGTCAACGACAGCACCTACGCCGTCAAGAAATATTCCCTCGGCATCCCGGCCCACATCAACCTCAACTTCGTCAGCAACCTCGCCATCGAGGAGACCTTCGAGAAGATGGAGAACGGCACCTGGGCCTCCAAGGAGAAGAACACCTACGCCCGTTTCTACATCTTCAAGTGGATGCGCGAGCTCTACGCGCACAAGAAGATCGTCCACCACGGCTACGATTTCACGCAGACCCACGTCCCCGACAGCCTGCTGAGCCAGCCCGACGAGGTCCTGGCCAACAAGGACTGGTGGCGTCCGGACGAGTGGTGGGCGGAACGCCGTCCAGTGCCCCTCACAGGCAAGGAATCCATCCTGGACAGCCTGATGACGGACATCTATTCCGTGCCGCGCTTCCGCCGCATCGCCACGACCGTCGAGTCGCTGGCTTCCGAATACTTCCCCACGACGCCGACCAACCGCATGGCCAGTCCGCAGGATCGCGTCAAGAGCAAGTTCGACATCGGCCCGGTCACCAACATGATGCACTACAACACGCATGAAGGGTTCCGCCTGCGCATCGGCGGCATGACCACGGCCAACCTCAACAAGCAGAATTTCCTGAACGGCTACGTGGCCTACGGCTTCCGCGACCGCCATGTCAAGGGTCAGCTGACCTATATCCACTCCTTCGCGCCGAAGGACTTCCATCCTTTCGAGCCGCTCCGCAACAACCTGTCGCTCACGCTCAGCCACGACCTCGAGGCCCCCGGCCAGAGCTTCTCGCTGCTCGACCGCGACAACGTGCTGATGTCCAACTTCGGGCCGCAGCCGCTGCAGTATGTGTCCCGCGCCCAGCTGCGCTACGAGCGCGAATGGCTGTCCCGTTTCTCGATCAACACCTACCTGCGCTACGACTACGTCGTCCCGGCCGGGACGCTCTCCTACAGCCGTTTCAATCCGGACGGCAGTTCCTCGCCCGTCTCCCACTTCACGGACGCCAGCTGGACCCTGCGCCTGCGCTACGCCCCCGGGGAGCCGCTCTTCTCCAACCGGCTCGGCAAGGAATCCCCCATCACGCTGGCAAAGGACGCCCCGATCGTCAGCCTGACGCACACGACCGGCTGGTTCGACAACCGCTTCTTCTACAACAAGACGGAATTCAACGCGCAGAAGCGCATCTGGCTGTCCTCCTTCGGACATATCGACGCTTCCGTGTCGACCGGTTTCATCTGGAACCGCGTCCCGCTGCCGAAGCTCTTCGCCCCCAACGCGAACCCGTCCATCCTGCTCGTCGCCGATGCGTTCAACCTGATGCAGCCGATGGAGTTCGTGATGGACCAGTATGCCGAGGTCTTCGCTACGTACTACCTCAAGGGATGGATCCTCAACCGGATTCCGCTCATCAACCGGCTCAAGCTCCGCGAGGTGGTCTCGTTCCGCGCCCTCACCGGTTCGCTGTCCGAGAAGAACAATCCGCTCTTCGGGGCCGAGCACCTGTACGCGCTGCCCGAAGGGACGCGCATGATGACCAAGATTCCGTATATGGAATACTCGGTCGGCCTCGAAAATATTCTGAAATTCATCCGAATCGATTATATTCGCAGAATCAGCTACACGGAAGGGCTGAGCGAATCGGAGAAACACGGCTTCAAGATTTCTTTCCGCTTCACCATCTAGCTTGACGACGCCATGAAAAGATTTTTCCTGTTCATCCTGCTGGGATTCGCCTGCGCGCAGACGCTGCAGGCGCAAGACGCTGACAGTCTGAAGTTCAAACCCGTCCACATCGGCGTCCTGCTGCAGGGCAACTATTCCGGCGAATCGATGTATATCGCCGAATTCCGGATGTCCGCCTACCCCGACCTCGGATTCGAGGCCGGCACCTTCGTCGACTACCATCTCACGCGCGACCTGTTCATCGAGGTCCAGCTCCTCCTCGCCCTCCAGAACGGCACCTACGTGGCCACGGACTACGATCCCGGCTTCCTGTTCTGGAACCAGCGCAAGCTCACCAACCTGGCGGACATGAGCCTGATCGGAATGGACATTCCCCTCTATCTGAGCGGGCAGCTCCCCATCGGCACCGGACACCTCCGGCTGGGTGCGGGCCCCTATACGCATTTCACGTTCGACTCCTGGTCGCCCGGAGACAAGGATTTCGTCACCCCGTACAAGCGGATCGTCTCGGAAGACGAGGCGACGGGCGCGCCGCGCTATGCGCTCAGCGACTCCCACGCCGGCTTCGGCCTGTTCGCCGGCTACCAGTTCGAATCCGGCCTCCAGTTCAACCTGGGTGTCAAATACAGCATCCTGGACATCATCAACTACGAAAGCTCGTACTCGCACGCCCATCCCTACAAGCTCACCTTCGGGGCCGGCTGGCGTTTCTAGACTTCCTGACAATGAGTCACGTGCACACTCATACCGACGGGCCGGCCGACGCCGCCAACCGTCCGCTCAAGCGGGCTTACGGCGTCGCCATCGCCCTCAACTTCGCCTTCGTCGTCCTCGAATTCATCCTCGGGCGGACCAGCCATTCGGTCGGCCTGGTGTCCGATGCCGGCCACAAGCTGCTGGACGTCCTGATGCTGGTCCTCGCCCTCGTCGGCTTCCGCCTGGCGCGGCGGCCGGCCGCGGACGCCCGCCGCATCTCCGCCGTCATCGCCTTGATCAACACCGCCGTGCTGCTTTTCGCCGTGGTGATGATCGTCTTCGAGAGCATCGGCAAGCTCGCCGAACCCGCCCCCGTGGACGGTGCCGTCGTGTCGTGGACGGCCGCCGCGGGCATCATCGTCAGCGGCGCAAGCGCCTGGCTGCTGATGCGCCACCGCGGCGACATCAACACGCGCGCCGCCTTCCTGCACATGGCGGCCGACTCCCTGCTGTCGCTGGGCGTCGTGGTCGCCGGCGTCGTCATCAGCCGCACCGGCTGGGCCATGATCGACCCGGCCATCAGCCTGGTGATCGCCGCCGTGATCCTCTTCAACACACTCAAGCTCCTCGCGGACGCGTTCCGCTCGCTGCGGGGCTGAGCTTCAGCTGCTTCTCCCGCCACATCCGTGGCGGCATCCCGACCACCTCGGCGAACTGGCGCTTGAAGTTGGACTTGTCGTCGATCCCGACCAGCTCGCCGACCGTGGCGACGGGCAGCTCGGGATACTCCACCAGCAGCCGCCGGGCTTCCAGGATCCGGAGATCCTTGCGCCAGGCCAGCACGGTCTTGCGAGCGCTGATCCGGACGAAGACGTTCAGCTGGTCGGCCGGAATGCCGATGTCGGCGGCGACCTGCCCCACCGTGGGCAGGGGTTTCGTGAAGCCCTTCTCCCGCACCCATCGCTCCACGGACAGGCCGATCCGGCTGAAGAGCATTTTCTGCGCAGCGGAGAAGCCGCTGCGGGGAAACAGTTTTCTAAAGAATTTGTTCATATTTTCATTATCTTTGCAAACCAAAAATTGCATGCTGTATGTTTGAGAATCTGTCTGACAGACTGGAACGCTCCTTCAAGATCCTGAAGGGCGAAGGGAAGATCACGGAAGTCAACGTGGCCGAGACCATCAAGGATATCCGCCGGGCGCTGCTCGACGCGGACGTCTCTTTCCGGGTGGCCAAGGATTTCTGTGCGCGCGTGAAGGACAAGGCGATGGGCGCCAATGTGCTGACGGCCGTCAAGCCGCAGCAGATGATGGTCAAGATCGTCCACGACGAGCTGGCCGAATTCATGGGTTCCGAGCATGCAGAGATCAACCTCAAGGGCTCCCCTGCCGTCGTGCTCGTCGCCGGTCTCAACGGTTCCGGCAAGACGACCTTCAGCGGCAAGCTCGCCCTGCACGTCAAGAGCAAGCGCGGGATGAAGGTCCTCCTTGCCGCCTGCGACACCTTCCGTCCGGCCGCCATCGAGCAGCTCAAGACGCTGGGCGCCCAGGTCGGGGTCGAGGTCTACTCCCAGGACGGAGAGAAGGATCCCGTGAAGGTGGCCAAGGATGCCATCCAGTACGCCCGCCAGCAGGGCTACAGCGTGGTGATCGTCGATACGGCCGGCCGCCTGACGGTGGACCAGGAACTGATGGAGGAGATTTCCACCCTGCACAAGGCCGTCTCACCGACCGAGACCCTCTTCGTCGTGGATGCGATGACCGGCCAGGATGCCGTCGAGTCCGCCAAGGCCTTCAACGAAGCCATCGACTACGACGGCGTCGTGCTGACCAAGATGGACGGCGACACGCGCGGCGGTGCTGCGCTCTCGATCAAGGCCGTCACCGGCAAACCCATCAAGTTCGTCAGCTCCGGCGAAAAGATGGAGGCGCTCGACATATTCTATCCGGCCCGCGTGGCAGACCGGATCCTCGGCATGGGCGATGTAGTCTCCCTCGTGGAGAAAGCCCAGGAGCAATATGACGAACAAGAAGCACGGGCCCTTAAAAAGAAGATCGCGCATAATCAGTTTACGCTCAACGACTTCTATAACCAGCTCAAGCAGGTCCAGAAAATGGGTAGCATGAAGGACCTGGCAGGGATGCTGCCGGGCATGGACAAGGCGCTCAAGGATGTCGACATCCCTGATGACGCCTTCAAGCCGACCGAAGCCATCATCCAGTCCATGACTCCCTACGAGAAGGAACACCCGGAATGCATCAACGGGTCCCGCCGCAACCGCATTGCGAAAGGATCCGGAACCACTGTCGCGGATGTCAACAGACTGCTCAAGCAGTTCGAACAGACCCGCAAGATGATGAAGATGGCTGTGGACGGTTCGCTCCAGCAGCGTCTTAAGGGATTCAGAAGATAAGGTTCATATCTTCCCGGATCATCGGATCCGCAATCTTCTCCGGCACGAAGTGCCATTCGCCGATCAAGGCACGGTCCCCGATAAGCGCGGCATCCACGGTGCCGTGCTCCTTGAAGTATTGGTAGACCAGCTCGCGGATCTCGGGATATCGCCCGACGATACGCTCCTCGATCTCTTCCTTGCTCAGTCCGGCGCCCGCGATCAGGTGACCGCCGCCACCGCTCGCGCGGTAGGACGTCATCGCGACGCGGTACCAGGCGTCCGGGTCGAAGGCGCTGCCGTCGGCCAGGGACTGGATCTGCACACGGCTGCCCGCAGGACGGGTCACGTCCACGGTATAGACCAGGCCGGCAGCAGAATCAAAATTGTAGGTACGGCCCTCGAACGACCAGCGTTTCGCGCCCGTGCGGGGGTCCGGCTCGTCGTTGATACGCAGGACATGACTGCCCGCCGTCCGGATCCAGCCGTCGTAGGAGAACTCCAGATAATCTTTGATCTCGGATCCCTTGAGCTTCACCACATAGAGCTGGTTCTCATAGGGATAGACCGTAAACATGTCGTTGTAGATCACCTCACCCGCCTTGACGGTGCCGTCGAAGGTCAGGGGCGCCGCAAACGAGAGCTGCACGTCCGGGGTCCCAAGCTGGACCGAGTGGATGAGATTGAGGTAATCGCACATGCCGCTGTAGGCGTCGCGCGTGCGGAGCTCCATCGCGAGCCGCCCGACGGGCTGCAGCGTGAATTCGCGCACCCGCTCGAAGACGGGGCGGAAATGCGCCTTCATCGCCTCGTCCACCTTGTCCTTGTCCATCCGGACGACCTCCGCCTCCATCGTGCGCTCCCGGCCCTTGGGCTGGCGGATGACAGCATGGCCGACATTGCCCGCGCGGGCGCCGCCGTCGACCATCCAGCAGCCGTCTTTCTCGGCGACGGCCGGACGATGGTCGTGCGAACAGACGAGCAGGTCCACGCCCTTCAACGTCTGCAGCAGGTCGAGGCCCTGGCTCTCGAGGACCTGTCCGTCGCCGTCGCCGACGCCGGAATGCGTCAGGACGACCATCACGTCAGGGCGCTCCTTGGCCCGGATCCTGTCCACCCACTCCTGTGCGCAGGGAATCAGCGACTTGAAGTCGATGCCGCTCCAGACCGGCTCGGAGAGCCAGGCCTTCATGTTGGGGTTGGTCAGGCCGAGGACGGCCACCTTGTAGCCGCCGCGGCGGAAGACCTTGTAGGTGGGGAAATAGGGGGCGCCGTTGTCCTTGCGGACGGCATTGGCGCCCAGGAAGGGGATGCCGTGCGCGGAAAGCTGCGCCGCGACCTTGTCATAGACCGGATGGCCGGTCTCGATGTCGTGGTTGCCCACGGCCACGGCGTCGTATTTCATATAGGAGATGAACTGGACGAAGGGATGCTCCCCTTCGGTGTCCACGTAGTTGTAGTAATAAGGCGCATTGTCGCCCTGCAGGCAGTCGCCGGCATCGAGCAGGAGGACGTTCTGCCGGCCCACGGCGCCACGCAGGCTGTCCACCCAGGCGTGGACGGACATGAGGCTCGTCTTGTTGGACTGGCCCTCGACGTAGGGTTCGTCGAACCAGTTGCCGTGGACGTCTCCGGTGGTGACGATATGGAGGACACGCTCCTGCGGGGTGCAGGAAAACGCGAGGAACAGGGCAGTGAGAAAAAGCGGAATACTACGGTATTTCATAATGCGCGAATTTACTAAATTTGCAAGGAATATGAAACTGTTTACCGAGGTCACCTGCGAGAAATTGACACCCCTTTCCCGGGGAGAGCGCATCTGCGTGCTGGGGAGCTGTTTTGCCGACGCCATCGGCGAAAAACTCGCCGCGGCGGGCTTCGACGTGCTCCGCAATCCCTTCGGGACACTCTACAATCCGGCGTCGGTCGCCGCGGCGGTGGAGCGCCTGGACAGCGGGCGGCCCTTCACGCACGACGAGTGCGTGGAGATGGGCGCCGGCGCGGGGCTGGTGTGCAGCTTCGCGCACCACACCCGGTTCGCGCGCCCGACGGCGGCGGAGTTTCTCGACGCGGCCAACGCGGCCCTCGCGGCGGATGCCGCGGCCTGGACCGGCTGCCGCCGCGTCCTCGTCACCCTCGGCACCGCCTGGGTCTGGCGGGCGCAGGAACGGCCCGGCCAGCCGGTCGTCGCCAACTGCCTCAAGCGCCCCGCCCGCGAATTCGCGCATGAGCTGCTCGGCGTCGACGCCTGCGCCGCGCTCCTGCGCGCGCTGGTGAAGGACCACCCCGACAAGCAGTTCCTTTTCACCGTCTCCCCCATCCGGCACCTCGGCGACGGCGCCCATGCCAACACCCTCTCCAAGGCAACCCTCCAACTCGCCGTGCAGCAAGCGCTTGCCCCGGAACCCGATTTGCCGTCATGCCCGGCTGCGACCGGGCATCTCCCCCGCGCCGAGTACTTCCCCGCCTACGAGATCCTCCTGGACGAACTCCGCGACTACCGCTTCTACGCCGACGACCTCGTCCACCCCGCCGACACCGCCGTCCAGCTCATCTGGGAGCGTTTCCTGGACGCCTGCACCGACCCCGCCGACCGCCCTGCCATCCTGGCCGCCGAGCGCGCCTCCCGGGCCGCCGCCCACCGTCCCCTCCGCTGATTGCCGACGACCGCCGCTTCCGCAGTCCCGGACCGGCCGTGAGCGGCAAATAGCTGTCGGCATCTTGATTGATGGAACACTACACCCCGATATCAGCGCATTAGCATACCAGGCGGCCGGACACGGGCGCGGGCGGGCACGCGTATAAGTTGATGGAAAGCAATGTGCAAAAAAATTTTGCGAAAAAATTTGGAAGTTTGATTTTTTCTCGTACCTTTGCGGTGTACTATTGAACTAATACACTACAAAACGATGATAAAAATCCAGAATTTAGCTTTCAGCTACGGCAAGAACGAGGTCCTTCGGAACATCTCGATGGAACTCCAGCCTGGCAGGATTTATGGCCTGCTCGGCGAGAACGGCGTCGGCAAGACCACGCTGTTGACTCTCCTCTGCGGTCTGAAGAAGACCCAGTTCGGTATGATCGACACGGACGGCCACAACCCCTGGAACCGTGAGCCGGTCCTTCTCCAGGATCAGTACTACCTCCCCGACGAGGTGGCGCCGATCAACGACAGGGCCTTCTCCTGGGCCAAAGCCACCGGCAAATTCTGGCCGAACTTCAGACTCGAGCAGTTCGATACCATCCTCCGCGAATTCGAGGTGAGCCCGATGCAGAAGATGAACGCGATGTCCGCCGGCCAGCTCAAGAAGACCTACATCGCCTTCGCCCTCGCCTGCGGTTGCCGTTACCTCTATCTCGACGAGCCGACCAACGGCCTGGACATCCCGTCCAAGGCCCAGTTCCGCTCCGCCCTGATGAAGTATACGGCCGAAGACTCCACCATCGTGATCTCCACCCACCAGGTGCGCGACCTCGAGAACATCATCGACCCGATCATCATCCTGGACCGCCGCGACGTCCTGCTCAACGCCACGATCGAGCAGATCTCCGAGAAGCTCTTCTTCGACTACGGCACGACCATCCACCCGGACGCCCTCTACTCCGAGCAGCTGCCCGGCGGCTTCATCCAGGTCCTTCCCAACACGGAGAAGCTCGACAGCAAGGTGAACATCGAAGCGCTCTTCAACACCGTACACAAGCACAAAGACCTCGTCAAAAAACTCTTCAGCAATGAATAACATCTTCAACATAAAGCGTTTCTGCAACTACTTCCTGTACGATCTGAGGAACGCCAAGAACAACTACGGCCTCAGCCTGCTGATCCTGGGCGTCATGCCCGTCGTGCTGTACATCATCGTCCAGCTCTTCTCCCTGATCTTCACCCAGGACGTCACCAATATCCCTCTCGGCGTCAAATACGCCGAACTGTCCATCGTCACCTTCGTCGCCACGATCGGCGCCGGCGCCAAGATCTACGGCAAGCTGACCGAGAAGCAGTCCGGATCCAACTTCCTGATGATCCCGGCGTCCACGCTGGAGAAATGGCTCTCGATGGCCCTGATCGTCTGCGTCGTCGTACCCGTCGTGCTCTACACCCTGCAGTTCGTGACTGACGGCGCGATGAGCCTCCTCTTCCCCGTGACCTATGGCGAACGTCTGTTCCAGTTCGATGAGATCAGCTCCGGGCTCGAATCCTTCGCGGAACGTGGCGTACGGATCAACGTCTTCGGCCTGCTCACGCTGACCTGGGCAGAAAGCATCCTGACCTTCACCCTCGGTGCCATCTGCTTCAAGAAGAGCAAGGTCGCCAAGACCATCCTCGTCCTCATCGGCTTCAGCTTCCTGCTCTCCATCGGCATGGTGGCCTTCAACATCAACAATCTGAATTATCCGAGCTACATCGGATTCTCCAACGTCAGCGAGTTTGTCTCCTACATCAACTGGACATCGAACCTGTACTACGCCATCTTCATCGGAGGCATCCTCTGCGCGATCTACTTCCGCCTCAGGACACTTAAACATTGAAATTATGGAATTTGACAGCAACAAACCCATCTACATCCAAATCGCGGACAATATCTGTGAGCGGATCCTTTCCGGGGAATTCAAGCCCGGAGGGCGCATCTCCTCGGTCCGGGAATGGGGCGCGCAGATCGGGGTCAATCCCAATACCGTAGCCCGTTCCTACGAGATCCTCACGGACCGGAAGGTTATCTTCAACCAGCGCGGCATCGGTTTCTTCGTCGCAGACGACGCCATCGACGTGATCCGCGACACCGAGCGCCGGAAATTCATCGACGAAGAGCTCCCGCTCTTCTGCAACCGGGCCGCACTGCTCGGAATAGACCTGAAAGACTATATCAAATAAAAATCGGACAGAAATGAAAAAGATGACATACATCCTCGCTGCAGCCATGCTGCTCCTCCTCCCCTCCTGCAAGTTCATCAAGGTGGACAAAAATCTGCTGGACGACCTCGACGAAAAGGTCGACGTCTTCCAGGGTGGCAGCGACAAGGTCACCGCCAGCGACAACTACATCACCCGCAAGGACACCACCGGCGAATTCCACGCCATCTCCTGCAACCTGCCCGCCGACGTAATCTACGTCCCCGGCGACTGCAGCATCACGATCTACGGACCGGACAACATTGTCGAGAAGGTCAGCGTCAAGAACGACAACGGCCTGCTGGAAATCAAGAGCGGAGTGCAGCGCATGCGCAACATCAAGAAGGGATTCACCGTCACCGTGTCCAGCCCCGTCCTGGAGGCTGTCACCATCAACGGTGCCGGCACGTTCAAAGCCAACGACGGCATCACCGCCCTCAACTTCAGCGCCACCCTCAACGGCGCCGGCGACTTCTTCATCCACGGCCTGCAGGCCAGCGAAGCCAAGGTCACCGTCAACGGTGCAGCGGACGCGGACATCAAGGGCATTGACTGCGACCTCCTCAAGATCGACATCTTCGGCGCCGGCGACGCCGAGCTGAGCGGCAAGGCCGGCCGTGCCAACCTGTCCATCACCGGAGCCGGCGACATCGACGCCCGGAAACTGGAATGCGCCGACCTGAACAGCTCCGTCCACGGGCTCGGTTCCATCAAGAAACCCAATTCATGAGAAACTTTTCATAAGCTACTTTAACTATATTCTATGCTAACAAGGCAAAGGGCAACCTGAGACAGGCTGCCCTTTGTTTTTCGGAGCGTTTGGTTAAACTAAATTATTCCTATAAACTAATCTGTATTAATTAAAACTTGGGGATTTCAAACACGGAGGCCGGGATCTCGACGTTCTCTTCGAACTTCACGGCTTCATTGCCGAAGGTGAACTGGCCGCCGTCGGTGAGGGTCTTGAAGGGGATGCCCTGCCAGACCCACACGGTCTGCGTCATCGTCATACCCATCTGGGAAGCCTCCATCGTGTACTTGGTGCACTCCTTGCCAAGGATCGTCTCCTTGCCGGCTTCCTTGATCTTGTTGGCGGACTTGACCGCATCGGTCAGGTTCAGGAAGTTGATGTCGTTGCCACCCATGCCGCCGGCAGGCATTTCCTGCACCTGCTTCTCGGTGGCGTTGATCATGTAGGTCTTGCCATCCTTGCGGAGAATGGTCATCTCCATCTCGTTGCCCATGAAGTTCATCTTCATCTTCTGGGCCTCGAGGGCACCGTAATTGTCGAAATAGACGGTGGTCTCGCCCATCTCGGACTTCTGGGTCAGGATGCCGGACTTGACGCCGTAGCGCTGTCCGTCCTGGGCCGTCGCCACTCCTGCCGCTGTCGCGAGCAAGAGGATCAGAGTAAGAAATTTTTTATGCATCGTTTTAAGGTTATGATGTTGCGTGGTTACGCCTGCAAACATAAAAAAACCGGGCCTTTACAGGTCCGGTTTTTCGACGAATGAGCCTTTTTCTTCGACGAATTACTCCTCGGCGGGCTTCATCGTAGTATAGACATTGGTCACGTCCTCATCGTCCTCGAGCATGCCGATCAGCTTGTCGAGGGTGGCGCGCTGCTCGTCGGTGACATCCTTCAGGTCCACATTGGGAATCTGCTCGAAGCCGCCGGAGATGAGTTCGTAGCCGTTCTCTTCGATGTATTTCTGGATCTGGCCGTAGGAGCTGTAGTCGCCGTACATCACGACCACGGGGGTCACGTTGCCGTCCTTGTCCTCCTCCTCCTGGCGGAAGAGCTCCTCCACGCCGAAGTCGATGAGCTCGAGCTCGAGCTCCTCCAGGTCGACGCCTTCCTTCTCCTTGACGCGGAAGGTGCACTTGCGGTCGAACATGAAGCTCACGGAACCGGTGGTGCCCAGCGAGCCGCCGCACTTGTTGAAGTAGCTGCGGACGTTGGCCACGGTGCGGGTGTTGTTGTCCGTGGCGGCCTCCACGAGGACGGCGATGCCGAAGGGGCCGAAGCCCTCGTAGATGATCTCCTTGAAATCGCCCTGCTTGCTCTCGGTGGCCTTCTTGATGGCGCGCTCGATGTTCTCCTTGGGCATCTGCTCGGAACGGGCCTCTGCCATAAGGGCACGCAGACGCGGGTTGCCGGTCACGTCCGGACCGCCCTGCTTGACGGCGATGGTGATTTCCTTGCCCAGCTTGGTGAACGTACGGGCCATGTGGCCCCAGCGCTTCAGTTTGCGCTCCTTGCGGAATTCAAATGCTCTTCCCATAACTTACTCGGATACTCTGGCGATGTGTTTTGCGACGTCATAGGCCTCGAGGGAAGACGGGTAGTCGTTCTCGATGGTCTTGTAGCAGGCCAGCGCCTCAGCCTTCTGGCCCAGGGCCTCGTAGGCGGAAGCCTCCTTGAGGAGGTATGCGGGAGCAAAGATGTTGTCGGCGGTGGAGACGGCAGCCTTGTAGCTGCGGACGGCGGCGGCGTAGTCGCCGAGGGCGACATAGGCGTCGCCTTCGCAGGACTTGGCGCGGGCGGCCAGGATCGGCTCCTTGCCGTTGTACTTCTTCAGGTAAGAAAGAGCCTCCTCGTTGTTGCCGAGCTGCAGCTCGCAGATACCGGCGTAGAGGTAGACGGCCTTGCCGGCCTTGGAGCCATACTCGGAGATGATCTCGGCGAAACCGAGGACGTTGCCGTCGCCGTTGAGCGCAAGCTCATAGTCGCCCTCCTGGAAGCTTGCCTCGGCAGGATAAGCCTGCTGCATCGCTTCCGCGCACTTGGGCTGATAGACGAACTTGCCATAGGCGAGGACGCCGAGGCCGATCACGAGGACCGCACCGACGACGCTCCAGATCGTTTTCTTGTTTTTGCTGTAGAACTGCTCGGTGGCGGAGACGGTCTGCTCGATGTTCTCCTGCCGCAGGGCTTCCTTGTCGTTCTGATTTTTCTGAGCCATATTGGATATTATTTGATATTCGCTTTAAATAGCCCGCAAAATTAGAAAAAATCCTTTAACTTTGCAATACAATGGCCACATTACAGAAGATCGTCATACAGGACTTCCGCAACATCCAGCTGCAGGAACTTACCTTCTCTCCCAATATCAACTGCATCAGCGGCGGCAACGGCGAAGGCAAGACCAACCTGCTTGACGCCATCTGGTATCTGTCCATGACCAAGAGCGCTTTCTCCACCTCCGACCGCTTCAATTTCCGCCACGGCACGTCCGCCTTCGCCCTGTCCGGCACCTACGAGATGCCGGGCGGCAGCACGGCGCGCTTCAGCGTCCGCGTGCAGGACGGCGGGCAGAAGAGCGTGCGGCGCGACGACAAGCCCTACGGGCGCATCTCGGAGCACATCGGCGTGCTGCCGATCGTGATGGTCTCCCCCGCCGACATCGCCATGGTGAGCGAGTCGGGCGACGAGCGCCGCAAGTTCGTCAACGCCGTGCTCTCGCAGATGGAGCAGCCCTACCTGGCCGACGTCCAGCAATACAACCGTCTGCTGCTGCAGCGCAACAAGCTGCTCAAGGCAGGCGTCTGCGACGAAGACCTGCTGTCCACCTTCGACGAGCGGCTCTCCGTGCTGGCGCAGCCCATCTTCGAGCGGCGCAGCGCCTTCTGCGAGCGGCTCGTGCCCGTGGTGCAGCAGTACTACGCGGAGATCTCCGGCGGCCGCGAGCAGGTCGGGATCGAGTATCGCTCCGACCTGCAGAAGGGCAGCCTGGCAGAGATCCTGCGCGAGAAGCGCGACCGCGACCAGGTCTTCAAATTCACCACGGCAGGCGTCCAGCGCGACGATTTCCTCTTCACGATGGACGGCCACCCGATCCGCCGCTGCGGCTCGCAGGGGCAGCAGAAGTCTTTCCTGGTCGCCCTCAAGTTCGCCCAGTACGAGGTGATGAAGGCCGCCTGCGGCTTCCCGCCCATCATGCTGCTGGACGACCTCTTCGACAAGCTCGACATGAACCGCGTGGGCAACCTGCTCCGCGTGGTCGCGGACAAGGAATTCGGCCAGATTTTCCTGTCCGACTCCAACAAGGTCCGTACGGAGTCCATCGTGGACAAGCTCACCGCGGACCGCAGCTATTTCGAGACGGCAGGAGGCGTCTTCACTCCCAGACAATGAGCCGCGTCGCCCGCAAAACCGCCGTTTCCCTCTCCGAGGCCATCCAGGAATACCTCAAGGTCGCCAAGCTCTCCGCCGGCCTCAACACCCAGCGGATCTTCGCCGCCTGGGACGCCGCGTCGGGCGCCGGCCGCTACACGGTCCGCCGCTTCTTCCGCGACGGCAGGCTCTACATCACGGTGGACTCCTCCGTGGTACGCAGCCAGCTTTCGTTCCAGCGCGACGTCCTGATCGAGAAAATCAACGCCCTGCTTGCGCAGGACGAACTGTTTACCCGGGACGACGCCCGCGTGGGCATCGTCAAAGAACTCATTCTGAAATGAAATTCGTCATCGACAAGGCCATCCCTTTCATCGAAGGCGTCTTCGAGCCGTTCGGCGCCGAAGTGATCTATAAAGAAGGCCCCGACATCGTCCACGCCGACATCGTGGACGCCGACGCGCTCGTCATCCGCACCCGCACGCGCTGCGATGCGGCGATGCTGGAGGGGACTTCCGTCAAGCTCATTGCCACAGCGACCGCGAGCATGGACAACATCGACCAGGCCTGGTGCAAGGAGCACGGCATCTTCGTGCAGAACGCCTCCGGCTGCAACGCCGGCGGCGTGACCAACTACGTCTTCTCCGCCCTCTTCGGGACGGCTTCGCGCAAGAGCATTCCCCTGATGGGCAAGAAGATCGGCATCATCGGCCTGGGCGCCGCCGGCCAGCGCGTCGAGGAGATGGCGCTGGCCCTGGGCTTCAAGACGCTCCGCTACGACCCCCTGCGGGCCGAGAAGGAGGGCCCGGCCGAATTCCATGATCTCGACACCGTCCTCTCCGGAGCCGACATCGTCACGATGCACATTCCCGTCAACGACACCACGCGCGGCATGGCGGACGCCGGTTTCTTCGCCCGGATGAAACCCGGCGCCTTCTTCATCAACACCGCGCAGGGCGAGCTCGTCGTGGAGCAGGACCTGATCGACGCCATCCCCCGCCTCGGACCGGTGGCCCTCGATACCTGGTGCCACGAACCCGACATCAACCGCCAGCTGCTCGACCTGGTGGACATCGCCACGCCGCACATCGCCGGCTACACGCTGCAGGGCAAGCAGATCGGCACATCGATGGCCATCCGCGCCGTCGCACGCTTCTTCTCGCTGAGCGCCCTCTATGACTTCTTCCCGACCACGGAGATCGTCGAATACCAGGCCGTGCACATCGACGCCCACGAGAAGACGCAGGGCGAGATCGCTTCGGTCATCCAGTACAACTACCCGATCTTCACGGACGACTTCATGTTCCGGATGAATCCGGACCGCTTCAAGGAGCTGCGCATCAACTACAGCTACCGGCGCGAATTCTATTTCTGAACCGCAAATCAATGACACGATATGGACAAAGCTACCCTGAACGCACAGCTTGAACGCTTCCGCAAGGGCTTCCCCTGGCTGAAGATCATCGCTCCCGCCACCCCGGCGCACGGCATCGAAGTCCTGACCGAAGCGGGCCAGGAAGCCGCCATCCGCTACGCGGACGAGGCGGAAGTCCACGGCCGCTGCAAGTTCGTGCCGGCTTCCGGCGCCGCTTCCCGCATGTTCAAGGACATCTTCGCGGGGCTGGAGACGCCCAACGCCGCCACGGAGCAGCTGGCCGCCCACCTCAACTATTTCCCGTTCTACACGCCCGAAGTGTTCGGCACGGCCCCCTTCGACCCGGTCAAGACCGCCCGCAGGCTGCTGACGGACGAGGGTCTCGGCTACGGCAGCAAGCCCAAGGGCGTGCTGAAGTTCCACCGCTATCCGGACGAGACGCGCACCGCACTGGCAGAGCACTTCGTCGAAGGGCAGGCCTACATGCGCAACGCCGACGGTTCCGTGGACTTGGTCGTGACCATCTCCCCGGAGCACCGCGCGCTCTTCGAGGCCGCCGTGGCGGAGATCCAGGCGGACTACGAGCGGCGCTACGGCGTGAAATACAACATCACGTTCACCTACCAGTCCAAGGACACCGACACGGTGGCCGTGGACGCGGACGGCAATCCGTTCCGCAAGGACGACGGCGAGATCCTCACCCGCCCGGCCGGTCACGGCGCGCTGATCTACAACCTCAACGCACTGGACGCCGAGCTCGTATCCATCAAGAACATCGACAACGTGTGCGTGGAGCGCATGCAGCCGCTCACCTACCGCTGGAAGAAGATCCTGATGGGCCGCGCGCTGGAGCTGCGCGACCGCATCTTCGGCTACATTTACGCGCTCGACCAGCTCACGCAGGTGCGCAAGGAGATGGCGGACTTCTCCTATATCCCCGTCTACAACATAGGTCAGGACGATCCTTTCGCCACGCCCGAATGCCAGGAGCTCTGCAACGAGATCGAGACCTTCCTGCGCGACGAGCTCAGCATCGGGATTCCCGAGCCCAGGGACAGCCGCGACCGCGCCCAGCTGCTGCGCGCCAAGCTCGACCGCCCCATCCGCGTGTGCGGCATGGTCAAGAACCAGGGCGAGCCGGGCGGCGGCCCCTTCATCGTCCGCGGCAAGGACGGCTCCACTTCCCTGCAGATTCTCGAAAGCGCCCAGATCAATCCGGACGACCCGCAGGCCGTGGCCGCGCTGAAGGACGCCACGCACTTCAACCCGGTGGACCTGGTCTGCTGCCTGCGCCGCCACGACGGCACGAAGTTCAACCTGCTCGACTACGTCGACGAGGAGACGGGCCTGATCAGTGCCAAGAGCTACCAGGGCCGCGAGCTGCGCGCCCTCGAGCTCCCCGGCCTGTGGAACGGCTCGATGTCCGACTGGAACACCCTCTTCGTGGAGGTCCCGGTCGAGACTTTCAATCCGGTCAAGGTCGTGCTCGACCTGCTCCGCGAAGCACATCAGTAATGTCATTCTGAACGCCAGCGAAGAATCTAATTATTTTTAAAAAAGATTAGACTTTTCCGAAAAATTGACTATCTTTGCAATCCCTTTCGAGGGCATCTGGGTGTGGCGCAGTTGGTAGCGCACCTGGTTAGGGACCAGGAGGTCGCTCGTTCAAGTCGAGTCACCCAGACAGCGAAAGCCGCAGGAATGCATCCTGCGGCTTTTTTTACTGTCCGGGTGACTCCGCTCCGCTTCATGGACGAGGGGGTGTTCCCCCTCGTGCTCCCCTGCGTCGGCCTGCGGCCTCCGATAATCACACCTCATAAAGATGCGGTTTATCTTTTCCGCTTGTACATTTATTCCCTGACCGGACGGATGGTGTATCCAAAACAACGTCTCGTTTCCCCGATGCCCAGCGTATTTTTTTTCGGACTGACCGTCAGCATCCAAGCGAACGGCGCAACATCATAGCCGGTCCGGCCCCAGTAGCAGGCCAGGGGATTATCGCCCTCCGTATCGTCGAAACCTCTCGGCGCGGGCAGGAAGATCCAGTTTTCGGGATTCTTCCGGCCATAGAGCTTCAAACCGGGCATACCGTCTATCGTAACATGTTCCCTGCTCAAGGAGAACAGTTCATACAGCTGCTCTGCGGTCGGCATACACCAGCCATCCCCAAGAATCTGCACGGCCGCATCGTCTTCCGGCAGAAGATCCTTGATTCCGTCTCCGGTCCCACCATTATGGTTATACACGAAGTACTTGGTCGGCGAATCCGGGTCGCCGCTATAAAACCTGTAATTCTCCTCGGTGAATTCCTTCTTCGGTTCCACTTCGCCCCAGGCAAAGAAGTCACCGGCGTCGGAGCACTTGGCCGCACCGAGATTGATGTTGGCCCATTTGACGGAAAGTCCCAGGTCCACCATCACAGGGACACCCGGCTTCTCCGGCGCCTGTTTGACGGTGACGATCCGTTCGATATCGGCCAGGGACTTGTCCGCCTGGATGACAATCGAAGCCGTACGCTCGGTGCCGCTCAGGTTCGCGTTGACGTTAAATACGACTTTCGAGTCCGACATCGCTTTCGTCTCGATCCGGGAAAGCCAGGAGCCATCGACCTGGACGGAGTAGTCGAGTGTCGACTGGACTTCCAGCTCGAACTGCTGGGAATCGGCGCTAATCTCGTAGACCGCCTGCTTAGGCTGGAGGACCGGCACACTCATCTGCGAGATATACACGATCCGCTTGATCCCTTCCGCTTCGATCGCGACCCACGCAGTTCGCTTGTCGTAGGACTGATTGGGGTCGCAGGTCACGCTGATCGTTTGCTGCTCACTGGACGCGGTGCCCGAAACCGGGCTCAAGCGGACCCAGTCCTGGTTTGTGGTCGCCACCCAGTCCTGGTTCGAGATAAAGGTAATGATCCTATCACTGCCACCCTGGGCGGTATATTCTATGGGAAAATTGCTGGTGACCGTCATCATGGGTTCTTTCTTACAAGAAGCGAAGAGAACCGCGGCGCCTGCAAGAAGCGAGGCCATACGAAGGAGTACTTTCATAATTTGATTGGTATTTATGGTGCAAATATACGGAATGCCGGCGTGAATTCAAACAAAAAAGAGGCGCCCGCGATCGCAGGAGCCTCTTTTTTGTTTCCTTTCGGAGTCTATTCGCCGGCGGATTCGCCGTCGATGAAGCTCTGGAGGTACTCCCGGAGGTTGCCACCGAAGTCGTCGACGAACCAGTCGCCGGACTCATAGACGAGCTGGAGGGTGAGCTGGCCGGCATAGCCGAAATTCTCCGTGGCCAGCGTGACGGTGGCGGTGGAGTCGGTGACGGCGTCCACGGACTTGACCGAGCAGGTGAACTCCACGTCGTCCTGCGACTGGGTCCAGGGATCGCAGTCCAGGACGATGTAATCCTCGCCCGCAGCATCCTGCGCCCGGGCCAGCAGAGATTTGAAGCCCGCGGAGCAGTAGGTGTCCGTCAGGTCGGTATTGTCCGCGAACACCCGCATGCCGTTCTCGTCGAGTTCCTTCGTCAGATAGCGGCTGTAGATGGTCTCGACGCGCTCGCGGATGTAGGCGTCGGTGTGCTTGGCGGCGTCGGCCTTCTTCGCCCCGCCGTTGCAGGCCGTCAGCAGCAGGACTGCCGCGGCAAAAACAAATACGCGATTTTTCATATCACAAAAATAGCATTTTTCACGGATAAGTGTTTGAAAGCCAGCCAGCGTTTTGTATATTTACGAGTTATATTTAACCAATACTACGATTTAAGCGATGAAAAGAATCCTTTCCGCAGCGGTCCTGCTGCTTGCCTCCCTCTCCGTGGCTTTCGCCCAGACCGGCACCTGGTCCGGCGACGTCGAGGTCCAGGGGATGAAACTCGGTATCGTTTTCCACTTTGAAGAAGAGAATCCCACGATGGACGTCCCTGACCAGGGTGCCAAGGGGCTTCCCATCCAGCTCACCCGGCCCGAGGAGGGCAAGGTGAGCGTCAAGATCCCGTCCATCGCCGCCTCCTACGAGGGGCAGCTCCAGGACGGAAAGATCGTGGGCAGTTTCTCGCAGATGGGCGCTTCCCTGCCCCTTACCCTCACGCCGGGTCTGCGGAAGCTGAACCGGCCGCAGACCCCCGTCGGGCCGTTCCCCTACGCACAGGAGGAGGTGACCTTCAACAACGGCGATGTCGTCCTGAGCGGCACGCTGACGCTGCCGGAGGGCTATTCCCGCAAGACCCTCGCCCTCGTCATGGTGACGGGCAGCGGCCAGCAGAACCGGGATGAAGAAATCTTTGAGCATAAACCCTTCGCGGTCATCGCGGACGCCCTCGCACGCGCCGGCTTCGCCACGCTCCGCTTCGACGACCGCGGCGTCGGCGGCTCCACCGGCGACCCAGAGGCCGTCACGACTGACGACGTCCGTGACGACGCCCTGGCCGCCGTCAAGCTCCTCCGGGAGCGCTTCGACATGGTCGGTGTCCTCGGCCACAGCGAAGGCGGCACCGTCGCGCTGATGCTGGCCGAAGACAAGCTGATCGACTTCGCCGTGAGCCTGGCCGGCATGGTCGTTTCCGGCGAGGAGACGCTGATCTGGCAAACCGCGCAGGCGCTCGCAGGCGCCGGCGTCGACCAGGATGGCGTCGACAAATACAGTCAGCTGCTCCGCGAGGCCTATGCCGCGCTTCGCGAAGGCGGCGAAATCCCCTCGCCCGAAGGGCGCGGCCTGCCGGACATGCTGAAGCAGTCCTACTACGGCGTCCAGCAGCAGTTGCGGACCCCGTTCCTCAAGCGCTTCGTCACGCTTGACGTGCGTCCCCGGCTCGCCGAAATCAAGTGCCCCGTCCTCGCCCTCAACGGCACGAAGGACCAGCAGGTCGAACCGGAAAGCAACCTGGGCGCGCTGCGCAAAGGCCTGAAGAACTACGACCATCAGATCAAGACCGTCGAAGGCCTGAACCATTTCTTACAGCACTGCGCCACCGGCTCGCCGACGGAATACCGCGAGATTGAGGAGACCGTCGCCCCGGAAGTCCTCGACGAGATCGTCTCCTGGCTGGAGCTCCACGAGCCCCTCGACGTCAAGCCCACTTTCAAAGGAAAGGATGCGAACGCTTTTTCGCGTTGGGTTTCTGAAAGGCTGGTTTATCCCGCGAAGGCCCGCAGAAATGGGATCACCGGCACAGTCATGGTTGCGTTCACCGTCGACCAGAACGGCAAGGTCGGCAACGTCGAGGTGGTCGACAGCGTGGACCCGCAATTGGATGCAGAGGCCGTCCGCGTCATCTCGTCCTCCCCTCGCTGGAAACCGGGCGTCAAAGATGGCCAGCAGGTCATCGTCCATTACACCTTCCCCGTCATCTTCCAGTTAAGATAAAAGAAAAGCCGCGACGCTTGTCGCGGCTTTCTTTATTTTATCCCAACAGGGATTGCAGGTCGGCGATCCAGCCGTGGATGGTGCGGCTGTGCTCCTGCCGCTTCTGCGGGTCCTTTTCGAACGATTGGAGCAGCTGGTCCTGGCGCTGCCAGTAGCGGACCAGCGCCTCCAGGAGCGGGCGGTCGTCGGCGGCCAGCAGGCCGCCGGACTGCGCCAGCTCCTGCATCCGCGCCTGGACTTCGTCCGCCGGGCGCCCGACGCATTTGCGGAAGTCCCGCAGGACCCACTGCCGCTCGAAGACGTTGCGCTCCTTCCAGCCTTGGTACTGCTCGCTGAAGGTCCGCGCGACGCGGCCGAGAACCTCGGCGTCCACGCGCTCGGCGGCGCCCTCCTTCGGCGCCAGGCCGCCGAGCACCTGCAGGGAGCCGATCTCCTGGCCGTTGTATTCGTCCGCGTGCAGGACGGACAGGGCGAACCCCAGCGCGGCGTCCTCCACGCTGATGATGTGGTCCTTGTTCATCTCATAGAAGGCCTCCTCGGAGAGGTTCATCTTCGCGGCCACGACCGCGATCGATTTGCGCGCCGTCTCGGTCTTGACCAGGCCGGGGCCGATCGTGTAGGAACGGATCCCCGTGCCCTCCAGCTCCTGCGCCAGCGTGCCGGCCAGCTCGCCCTGGGCCGTCTTGAAGATCTCGTACGCGCCCATATAGGCGGCTGCGCCGGAGCTCGACACGAACACGAACGTGCCCGAATCGCGCCGTTTCATCTCCTCGAGGAAACAATTGACCAGCAGGACGGGCGCCTTGAAATTGACGCGGTAGCCGTGGTCCCAGTCCTGGCTGCAGATCGCGCCGACAGCACCCAGATGCAGGACCGCGGCGTTGTTGAAGACGATGTCCGGACAGCCGTATTTCCCGAGTACGAAGGCCTTCATCGCGGCGAAGCTGCCTTCGTCGGCCAGGTCGATGTAGTAGTAGTCGGCCACCGCGCCCGGAATGGCCCGCAGGGCCGCTTCCGCGCGCTCGCCCTTCTCCCGGTCGTTGTCCAGGACGATGACCTTGGCGCCCATCGTGACGAAGCAGCGGGCGGTCTCGAGGCCGATGCCTCCCCCCGCCCCGGTAATCAGCGCCACCTTGCCGGCCAGCGCGCCTTTGTATTCTTGAATATCCATAGAAGTCTTTCCGTTGATTCCTGAAATCCAAAGATACACAATCCGGAAGCGATATCCAACGCCCCTCCGTCATCCCACCGTATCCCTTATGCCCCGCGCACCCCGTTTTTGTATATTGATGACTATCAATTATTTCCAATTTTGCTTAGGGGAAATTTCCCCTAAGCAAAACCACAATTAACTCATTAATAAACACTTGCAAAAACGCCCCTCCGGAAATTCCGACTCCGTCAGGGATAATAACGTGGTACCGGGCAGGACTTGGCACCACCGCCGGACATCGCCCGATGCCGACAAGCGAGGTGGCTGCCCGGGAAAGATGTGTTAGGGTATCTTAAGATATTATCCCAACCTCAAAATCGGCAAGGATAAAAGCTCAAGAAGCTAATAATCAGCATCTTACAACGCGCGGCTCGACAAGGCAGAAAAAGACTGTGGGATGCATCCGGACGAGCATTTTGTTGCTCGGGCGGATGCACCCCACAGCCTCTGCCGGAGGAGCCGGGTCGTGCCCGGGAGAGACTAGGCACCGAGCCAGGTGAGGTGGCGCCAGAGGGTCTCGAGCGGGCCGCGCTGGTGGGTCTTCGCCCACTGGCGCAGGAGGACGATCTGCAGGACCACGATGGCGATGCCCACGAGCAGCGACCAGGTCGTGCCCAGGACCTTGTACATCCCCAGGCCCCAACCGTAGAAGATGAAGCTGCCGAACAGCGACGACATCAGATAATTGGTCAGCGACATCCGCCCGAAGAAGCAGATGTGCGCGAGACTGCGGCGGAAGCCCGCAAAGCGGTACCAGAGCAGCGCCACACCCGACACGATCATCAAGAGGATGGCCAGGTTGAAGAGCGGATGCAGCAGGGTGTCGAGCGCACCGAAAGAGACGGCGCCGTCGCCCATCAGGCCGACAAAGATGCCGGCCAGGACAAACGCCACGGAGACGACCAGCACCCTGCGCCAAATCTTGAGGTGGTTGCCCTCGTCATAGAACAGGCGCAGCCGTCCGATCAGGATGCCCAGGAAGAACAGGCCCAGCGTCTGCGTGATGCGCCCCTTGGCCACGAACCAGAGCAGCGAGCTCAGGAAACCATAGCGCAGGCTGGCGCCGGCGGCCTCCAGGAAGGTCCCCTCCCCGCAGGCCTGTCCCATCTTGAAGTAATAAGGCCCCATGGCGGAGACATCCGGCTTCCAGCCCGAGACCAGACTGTAGATCTCCACCGGCTGCGCCAGCAGGAAGATGGTGACCGCCCACAAGGCGGGCGTCGACAGATAGCCCGCCGGGATCATCAGCAGGCCCAGGATGGCGTAGAAAGTCAGGATGTCACCGTTATAGAAGACCAGATTGACGACGCCGAAACCGAACAGCAGCACCATCCGCCAGGCGAAGCGGGCGGAGAAGTCCTTCCCCTTCTGCTCCTGGTTGTCGCGCATGATGAAGAAACTCAGGCCGAAAAGCAGGGCGAAGATGCCGTACATCTTGCCGGAGAGCAGGACGGTGAGCACGTTGAAGACCGCTCCGTCGAACGGGAGCGAGCAGGACGCCGCCGGACCGCCGAGGTTGAAATGCTCGACGGCATGATAAAGGATGATGCCGACGACGGCAAGCCCGCGCAGGGCGTCAGCCACCTCGATGCGGCTGTTCTTGCGTCCTTGTGTCTTGTACATAGGGTCAGTCAGTAAAAACCATCTCGTCGAAGAGCCAGTCGGCATGGCCGACCTCGCGGATGACGAAAAGCAGATAACGGATGTCCAGGGAAATGTTGCGGCAATACTCCGGGTCGAAGACGATGTCGCTCATCGTCCCTTCCCACACACGGTCGAAATTGATGCCCACCAGATTGCCGTCGGCATTGATCACCGGGCTGCCGGAATTGCCGCCGGAGGTGTGGTTGGTGGCCAGGAAACAGACCGGCTGGTCGTCGTGGCCGCCCGCGGCGTAGATGTCGCGCAGCACCTGCGGGATGTTGTAGTCGTAGATGTCGGGATTGTCCTTCTCGATGATGCCCTTGAGCGTGGAGACGGGGCTGTAGTAGACCGCGTCAGCGGGGCTGTAGCCCGCCACGTGGCCATACGCCACGCGCAGCGTCAGGTTGGCGTCGGGATAAAACGCCTTGTCCGGCTCGAACTCCATCTGCGCCTGCATATACTCGCGGTACGCGAGGTTGAGCGCAGACGAAGTCTCCGTGATCACGGGGCGCAGTTCGCTCTGGTAGAACTGGACGAAGGCGAGCCCCAGCTGCACGGCCGGGTCCGCCTGGACCTGCTCCAGGTCGTCCGGCGTCAGCGCGGCCACGCGGTCGCGGTCGACAAACAGCGACTGCGCGTACAGCGCGTCCCGCCAGGCCGCGGCGCTGCCGTAGGCCGCCAGCTGCTCGCAGAACCACGCCGGCTTGAACTCCGCCGACAGGTTGCGGTCCAGGGCCTCGACCATCGCCACGAAAATCTCCTCGTCGATGGGCTGATAATAGTCCTTATAGAACTCCTCTACCATCTCCCCTACCGGATGGGAGACGCGCAGGGCATTCGCCACATCGGTGGCGAACGAAAGCAGTTCGACGGTATAGACCGTCTCGCGGAAATACTCATAGGCGCGGTAGGACGGCAGGCGCTGCGCGTAGATGCCAGCGATCCGGTCCAGCAGGCCCTCGTAGTGCGTGCCCTTCGCCCATGCGGCGAAGCGGCGCTCGTAGGCCTGCTTGGCGGCCACCGTCCCCAGGCGCGCGATGCCCTTCGCCTCGCCCTGCCATTTCTTCCAGGCATTGGCCACGCCGGCGTTCTTGGACGCATACTGGATGCGGACCGCCGGATCCTGCGCCATGTATTTCTTCTGGATGTCCAGCCGGAGCGTGCGCAGGGCGATCTTCTCCGGATCGGAGACCTCGCCCACATAGCGGACGGCGTCCGAAGTCACATACTCCTGCGTGCTGCCCGGGCAGCCGTAGACGAAGGTGAAATCCCCCTCCTTCACACCCGCACGCGAAATGCTGAAGAAGCGCTTCGGCGTGAAGGGGACGTTGTCGGGCGAATAGTCCGCCGGCTCGTTGTCGCGGCCCGCGTAGACGCGGAAAATGGAGAAGTCCCCCGTGTGGCGGGGCCACATCCAGTTGTCGGTGTCGCCGCCGAACTTGCCGATCGACGAAGGCGGGGCGCCCACCAGACGGACGTCGCGGTAGACCTTATAGACGAAAAGGAAATACTGGTTGGCGTAGTAAAGCGCCTCCACGCGGGCCTGGATGCCCTTGTCGGGATCGGCCACCTGCTTCACGATGGCGTCGCCGTTGGCCTTGACCAGCGAGTCGCGCTGTGCCTCGGTCATCATCGGTTCATAGCCGCGCAGGACTGCGGCCGTGACGTCGTCCATCCGCTCCAGGAAGCTGACGGTCAGCCCCGGATTGGGCAGCTCCTCGCTGCGGGACATCGCCCAGAAGCCATCCTTGAGATAGTCGTGCTCCACACTGCTGTGGCGCTGGATCTGGCTGAAGCCGCAATGGTGGTTGGTAAAGAGCAGGCCGTCGCGCGAGACGAGCTCGCCCGTGCAGCCGGAGCCGAACAGCACGACGGCGTCCTTGAGCGACGCCTGGTTGATGCTGTAGACATCTTCGGCCGTGAGCCGGAACCCGTGCGCCTGCATGTCGTCGATGCGCTGCGAGATCAGCACCGGGAGCCACATGCCCTCGTCGGCACGCAGCGGCAGGGCCGCAACCAGCAGGAGTGCGGCCAGGATCAAGTTTTTCTTCATATTGACGGTATCAATCGGTAATCAGTTCGTCGTCTCCCTCCGGGAGCGGTTTCTTGGGATTCTTCGGCACGCCCAGCTTGATCAGCTGCCGGGCCGAGGTCAGGATGGACTGGCCGCTCTCGCTGATCTTGGCGGAGACGGCGTCGTATTGCTTCAGCGCGTCGTGGAGCTTGTCGCCCATCAGGGCGTGCGCCTTGGAGAAATCGTACACGCGGTCCACCATGGCCTGCGCGGCCTTGATGATCTTCTCCTGGTTGCGGGCCTGGTCGTAGTTGGTCCAGGCGATGCGGATCATCCGCAGGAACGGCATCAGCGTCTCCTCGCTGGCGAGCAGGACGCCCTGGCCGTAGGCCTCGTTGAAGAGATTGGGTGCCAGCGACTTGGCGAGCTGCAGCGAACCATAGTTGGGTACGAACATCACCACGTAGTCGAGGCTCTTGTAGCCCTCGCGGATGTATTGGGGATAGCGCTTGCCGGAGAGGTCCTTGATCTGGGCGCGGATGGCCTGCAGGTTGCGCTGCGCGGCATTCTCCTTGGCCAGCGGATCCTCCGCCGCGAACCAGTCGGAATAGGCGTCCAGCGAGACCTTGGCGTCGATGATGACTTCCGTGTGGTCGGGATAATGGAGGATATAGTCCGGACGCATCCGTTTGCTGCTGTCGTCGTTGTGGACCGTCTGCCCGAGGGCGTCGCGGAGCGTCTCCTCGCGGTCGAAGTCGCGGCCCTCCACCATGCCTTCGTTGACGAGCATGTTGTAGAGGATGACCTCGCCCCAGCCGCCGGCCGTCTTGTTCTGGCCCTTGAGGGCCGAGGCCAGGTTGTCGGCCTTGGCGCCGATGCTGGAGGTCTGCTGCTGGAGGTTCTTGACGGCCTGCTCCATCGCTTCCTTCAGCGAAGCGGCGCCTTCCGTCTGGGATTTCTTCTGGGCGTCGAAGGCCTCCTGCATCGTCTTGATGTCCTTGCCCAGGTTGCCGGACAGGCTCTTGAAGGTCTCCTCGGCCTTCTTGCTGATCGCCTCCTCGCGCTGCTTGAGGAGCTTCTCCGTCTCGGCGGTCATCTGCGCGCGGATGGCCTCGATCTGCTGCTTGAGCGCAGCGTCATTGGCTTCGCGCAGCTGCTTTAGGGCCGCTTCATTGGCCTCCCGCTGCTGCCGGAGGGCGGTCTCGCCGGCCGCACGCTCCTGCCGGAGCGCCGCTTCGCCGGCCTCGCGCAGCTGCTGCAGGGCCTTCTCCCCCGCCTCGGCGTCGCTCCTGCGGAGCGCCTCGGACGTGCGGACCTCGCCGGCCTTGCGGACCAGCAGGAACGCCAGCACCAGGATGACCAGCGCCGCCAGGCCGATGATGATGTATAATGTCGTCTCCATACTCATTGTAAATCTACAAAAACTCCTACCACGCCCTGACGAGCGCGAGCGCCTCCTCCACACAGGCGTCGATCTGCGCCTGCACCTCCGCGGGCGAAATGTAGTCCATGTTCCATGCGGCGACCGTCGTCAGCTCGCCGAGATTCCAGAGCAGGCCGAGGGCGCGCAGGTAGGGCGTGGCCTGCTCGCGCGGGTCGCCCGTGGGGATGTCCATCCCGCGCGTGGTGATGAAAAGGACCTTCGGGGCCTTGCAGAGGCCGACGCAGGTCGTGCCGTTGTCGGTGAAGGTCACGTCGAAAAGCGAGGTCTGCTCGAAGAAGGCCTTCAGCACGGCCGGGATGCCCATGTCCCAGAACGGGGCCGCGATGAGGATGCGGTCGGCGGCCGCTATCTCGCGCGCGGCAGACGCGGCCCAGGCGGGAACGTCCCCCGCCCCGCGCGCCGCGAACAGCGCCGGCGTCAGCGGGACGATGCCTTCCATCTCCGGAAGGTCATAACGGACCGTCTCATAGAGCTCGGCAAGCGCCTGGATGACAGGTTCCGCGATTTTCAGGGTCCGGGAATCTCCCTGCCGGACGCAGGCGTTGATGACCACGAGCTTCATCTCTTTCGTCGTTTTTCGCATAAGTACAAAGATAAGGATTCTCCCCGATCTTTTGTTATATTTGTCTATCTGAAAACACACTCTTTTATGGTCAGAAGAACATTTCTCAAAAAGGTCCTGCTCATCAACGGCAGTCCGCGCCCGGACGGCAATACCTTCTGCGCCCTGCAGGAGATTGCGACGCAGCTGGAGAAGCACGGCATCGAGGCCGAAATCTTCCAGATCGGCAACAAACCCGTGCGGATGTGCATCAGCTGCGGCGGCTGCCGGCGCGGCAAGGGTTGCGTATTCAACGACGACCCGTGCAACGAGATCGCAGCGAAGCTCGCCGGAGCGGACGCGCTGGTCGTCGGCTCGCCCGTCTATTATGGGCAGCCCAACGGCGGCGTCCTGGCGGTGATGCAGCGGCTCTTCTACTCCAACGGCCAGCTGGTGCAGAACAAGCCGGCGGCGGCCGTGGCCGTGTGCCGGCGCGGCGGCGCCACGGCGTCCCTCCAGACGCTCAACATGATGTTCGAGATGATGAACATGCCGGTCGTGACCTCCCAATACTGGAACATCGCCTACGGTGCCGCCAAGGGCGAGGTCAAGCGCGACGCCGAGGGCATGCAGACGATGCGCACGCTGGCCGACAACATGGCCTGGCTGCTCGACAAGATCCACGCCGAAGGCGGCAAACCGGCCCCCGACCGCAACGAACCGCATACATTCACCAATTTCATACGCTGATGACTTTCCATTCCTACGGACAACCCGGACGCCCGCGCCTGCTGCTCATCCACGGCCTGGGCGTGACCCACGAGATCTTCCTGCCCTTGATCGGACTGCTCAAGGGCGAGTACGACATCACGGCCGTCGGTATCGACGGTTTCCTGCTGGGAGAGAAATCCCGCTACACGTCCGTCGACAACCAGGCCGGGCAGATCATCGCCCACGTCCGGGAGCATTTCGACAGCCATCTGGACATCGCCTACGGTCTCTCGCTGGGCGGCAAGATCCTATCCCGCGTGCTGGAGCGCAACGAAATCGTCATCGACCACGCGATCCTGGACGCCGCGCCGCTGCTCCCGCTCCCCAGGTGGAGCGTTGACCCGCTGCGCTACTACCAGAACTTCAACGTCTGGACCTGCTACCATTGCACCGGCTTCTGGAAATGGGTGTTCCATTCGCACTATATCAACGCGATGCTGGACGAATGCAAGAAAGCTTGGCCCTCCGGCAAGGGAAAGGCCGTCCGCGATGGCTACAAGGACATCTACACCCACAAGCTGGAATCCATCCACGGCGCCGACATCCACTTCTGGCACGGGACCAAGGAGGGCTTCGTCGCCCGGCCGCAGGCCCGGCACCTCCTCGCCCTCTGTCCGGAAGCCCACATCGAAGTCTTCCCCGGCATGAACCACGGACAGCTGCTGATGGACCGCCCGGACGAGGTCGCCGCCCGGATCCGCCGGATGACCGTTTCAGAGAACTGATTTTCAAGCAATAACGATTCCCAATAAAAAGGAGGCTGGCCCCATCGGACCAGCCTCCTTTCGTATAGTCATATCTGATTACTCGACGAAATAGAGTCTCAGCGGAGTGTAACCGGAGCCGGTGAAGAGCAAGTGCTCGACGTCCATGCTCGCAGCCAGTTCGGTGTCCTTGAGGTTGATCTCGACCGAGTAAGTACCATCGCCGTTGTCGATGAGCATATCGGTCAGGTAGGAAGGCGTGATGTCCTTCTCCTTGCCCTCAGGCCACTGGCAATTCCACCAGCCGGTGACGATGCGCACCTGGAACCAGTCGTCGTGCGAGAAGGTGATGTAGAACTTCTCAGTCTTCATCTTCTCCCA